>JAAYFB010000095.1 GCA_012728465.1 Proteiniphilum sp.
AATTGCTGACGACATGTTGTCAACAATTGCAATGGCGGTTATTTGCCCCACACATATATTCCCTGCAATGAACACCAAGATGCTTTACAACCCAATTGTGCAAGACAATATTGAGAAACTTAAGAGATTTGGATACAAAATTCATGGTACCGCAAGTGGCGAACTTGCCTGTGGCGACACTGGTGATGGCAAATTGCTTCCTTGGGAGGAAATTGTGCAAACTATTAAAAATAATGTAAAGTGATAGCAACTTATAATTGCTAAATCTACAGACATACCATATCACACAACTCTTATTTAGGGAATAGAATCTATAGAACAAGACATTTTATGCTAGTAAACTAGCTACAAAAGAGAGCAAAACATCAAAACGCAAAAGTTTTTCAGCCAATTTTCCGTACGGAAAGTAACTCTAAAAAGTTTTTCAGCCAATTTTCCGTACGGAAAGTAACTCTAAAAAGTTTTTCAGGCTACTTTCCGTGTGTCGTGGATCCAAAAAAAACCGTTTAGCCACACTTTCCGTAGAGAAAGAGTCCTCTAAAACTTTTCAGAAGATACATTCTGCATAAATTGGATGCATCAAAAATTAAAATGATATTGAGTCGGTCAAGATCGTATCCCACAAAAACCATTGAGCCTATTATTCCATAAAGAATCGATGGTCAAAAAATGATACAGTAGTTCACATTCTATCTCCAGTTAATAAAAAAACTAATCATTGATCATACTCAAGAACGACTTCTCGTCGATAACCTTTACGCCCAACTTTTCGGCCTTTTCTAGCTTAGCTGGCCCCATATTGCTTCCTGCAAGGATGTAATCTGTATTCTTTGACACTGAGCCACTGTTTTTGCCACCATTTTGGGTAATCATTGATTTATATTCGTCTCGCGAATGCAGCTCAAACTTACCGCTAATTACTATTGTTAGCCCTTCCAGCTTATTAGTTCGAGACGACAACACCTCTTCACTAAGCTCAAAAGTAAGTCCATACGATTTTAATCGCTCTACAAAAGCAACATTGTCAACATCAGCAAAATAATCTATAACACTCTGTGCTATTCTTGCACCAATTTCATCAACAGATGTAAGCTGTTCAAATGTAGCAGATGCAATATTGTCTATACTAGTGAAAGCCACTGCAAGCTTTTGAGCCACAGTTTCGCCCACAAATCTGATACCCAAAGCAAACAGCACCTTCTCAAAAGGGATTGACTTTGACTTCTCAATACTTGCTATCAAATTATTAGCACTAGTTGCTCCCCAACGGTCAAGGTTGGCTAAATCATCAAATTTAAGTTTGTACAAATCTGAAGAGTCGCGAATAAGACCCTTATCAAATAATAAAGATATACTTTCGGGCCCAATGTTTATGTCCATAGCCTTTCGAGTAACAAAATGCTCGATGCGCCCTTTTATTTGTGGAGGACATCCGATTTGATTTGGGCAATAGTGAGCAGCTTCATCCTCATACCTTATCAGCGGTGTCTTGCATGAAGGGCACAGTTTTGCAAATTGCACCTTATCCCCAAGCAAAAAACGTGCATCTTTGTCCACACCAATTATCTTTGGAATAATTTCGCCACCCTTTTCCACATACACCATATCACCGACATACAAGTCAAGCTCATTTATTGCATCCTCATTATATAATGACGCCCTTCTTACAGTAGTACCCGACAATAGAACTGGCTCCAGGTTGGCTACTGGCGTAACGGCTCCTGTACGTCCCACTTGATACGACACAGAATCAAGTCTGGTAATTGCTTGCTCTGTATTAAACTTATAAGCTATAGCCCAACGGGGAAATTTTGATGTGGCACCAAGATGAAGTTGTTGCGTTATAGAATCCACCTTTATCACCACCCCATCCGTAGCCACTGGCAAGCTTTTTCGCTCCACATCCCAATATTCCAAAAATTTATTGACCTCATCAATATTTGAGCACCTAATCATTGCATCCGAAACGTTGAACCCCCAATCAGCAGCTATCTTCATATTTTCGTAGTGACTGTCTGTAGGGAGTTTCTCGCCCAACATGTAGTAGATATATGACTCCAAACGACGCGTTGCTACTACTTTGGGATCTTGTAGCTTTAGCGTACCCGCTGCCGCATTGCGAGGGTTGGCAAATAATGGCTCTTCTTGTATCTCTCGCTCCTTATTTAGAGAGTCAAATACATCCCACGACATCAATATCTCACCACGCATCTCCACGTAGTCGGGTATGTTATCACCTTTAAGCACTAACGGAATGTTTCTGATAGTCCTCACGTTGGCAGTTACATCATCGCCCTGCTTTCCATCACCTCTGGTAACGGCTCTAATCAATCTGCCCTGCTCATAAATTAACGAAATGGAAGTTCCATCATACTTTAATTCGCACACAAGATTAAACCCTTCTTCAAGTCCTCGCTGGACTCTATTATAAAAATCTGCCACATCAGCTTGAGAATAACTATTTTGGAGTGACAACATTGAATATCTATGAACCACTTGCTCAAAGCTTTTATTAATATCACTCCCCACTCGCATTGATGGAGAGTTCGAGTCATAATATTCAGGATATTTAGTTTCTAAATCAATTAATTGACTCAACAGCTTATCAAATTCAATATCGCTAATTGTAGGTTTATTTTTCACGTAATAGCTATAATTATGTTCGTGCAATTGATGTCTAAGACTTTCAATCTCCTGTCGTATATTATCTTGATTCATTTCTTCTCTTGTTTTTGTTTCTACTTAAAAATATTCTTCCACGGATAACTTGTATCTCTCTTTTGTCTAGGCTTTATATTTCCAATTGAAGCAGTAACTGATAGCACCTGCTGCAGATGAACCTTTCTTTCACTAAAGTGCATATTGAAATTAAAGTTTACATTTACTGTGCTGTTTTCAATTATCTTTACATACCATTCACTCTTTAGATAACTCTTGCCCCGCAAAAACTGACTGCCCCAATACAATTGATCCCCAAACTTGTCATATAATCTCATTTTAGAGTCCCCCACATAAAGGCTATTTTTTGTTCCAACTCCCCAGTACTCAGCATTAAGTCGTGCGGTGAAGCCCACAGGCTTATACAGTTCCTCATCAAATCGCCTATCTCGCTCATAGCCCATTAGTGAGCCAGCAGCGATGGAACCTTTAAAGCCTTTTTCACTCTCATATTCAGCTCCTGCCATTATTTGCATTTGTAAATTTTCACTTACCCCCTCGCCTTCAATTGCCGGTTTTGTCAATGCACGATGAAACATATATGATTGCATATCTGCAAAGAATATCCCTCTAGATACTTTTCCCGAAAATCCTATAAAGAAGTTTTCATTTACCTGCCTCGATGCACTGCCTGTCCAGTCCATCCAAGCATTCACAAAGTTTCTATCTTTGCCTAGTTGCCAAAATACACCTTGCATTTGAGGACTGTAGTTGTTAACTGAATCTTTGAAAAAGAAAGTATCATAATTACCCAAAACTTCTTTACGAGGAAAAGCCCCTACTCGAAACATAGATTTGTCCGTCTCAAATTGATAATAGATTGTGAGATCTACCTTCTCTAAAGTCTTTTTATTACCTGGAATTAATAATAAGTTAACACCTACATTGATTGAATTTACTTTATCCCAAGATATTACACCCTCAGGATTTAGCCAAACTCCATGCATAGTGCCTGCATCTATGTATGACGATTTATCATATTCTGTGTTATCAAAAAAATAGTCTAAGTCTAACCCCCAGTGATAGTTTTGAGAATAAATAGCTGTAGAACAAAGTATAAAAAAAAACAAAACCTTTATATTTTTCATTTCAATGTTATTTCAAGTGTAAAGATAAGCAATAGGATTATTATTGGCAATACTAATAAACCTTAGCTAAAAGATTTTCAAGGATATTTAATGTTACAAAAATCATATTACCTTTTTCATCCATTTTTTACTTCGTAGGTAAACTACTGAAGATATCAAAAGTAAGCCCCAATAAACTAGCTCCGTTGTCCAAGCCCAGTTAACTGAAAGTTGCAAATGAGCAATTATTAACCATGAGTAACCAAAGTAGAAACAAATTGCCACTATTTCGAATGCCAAAGCCGTACGTGTATTACCTGTTCCCGAAAGTCCACTAAAAGCTATTGTGCCAACTGAATATATAGGTAGTGTTGCAAGCAAAACATATAGCGGACTTATTGTTTCACTAATTAAAGCAGCATCATTGGTGTAAACATGCAGAAAAACAGATGGCATAATAGCTACTAACAAGACTATTATGAGCATTGAGAATAAGCTAAGAATGGAGGTTCGCTTTATTAAATCGAGCACTTGCCCTTTTTTGTTTGCCCCGATTGTGTTGCTAACCAAAGTATTCACAGCCGATGACAAAGCATTAGCCGGCAGTGTTAATATTGTGTATAAGCTTCTAATAATGTTAGTGATTGCTAGCGGACGTTCCCCCAAATAGTTCTCAATGAATACAAAGAACATCATCCAAGTAATGATTGACAACATGTACTGAATCATCATATAGATTGATATATCCAACACTCGCTTTATGACTGACCACTTAAAAGTAATTTTTGTAAACCCATACTTTTCCAAATCAATCTTACGTCGAGTATAGATTATATAAAAGACTGTAGCACTAATTTCTGCAATTACTGACGCTAGTGCAGCACCACCAATCCCCATTTCAGGTAGTCCAAAGTGTCCAAATATCAAAGCATAG
>JAAYFB010000471.1 GCA_012728465.1 Proteiniphilum sp.
AAGTAGGGTATGTTTATATCTTTGTATTTTGGATAAATTAGCATGTAGTCAATAATTTGTAAATACAATATCTACTTGTAAAATTATAGAATATTTTTATCATGTACAAAAAGAGACAAACGATTTTATTAATAGCTTTGATGTTGACTTTAATCACATCTATCAGAGCTCAGTCACTACAAAAATTTAAAGATGGTGATTCAATCGTATTTTTAGGTAATAGTATAACAGATGGGGGGCATTACCATTCATACATTTGGCTGTACTATATGACTAGGTTCCCAAAGATGAGAATACAAATTTTCAACTCGGGTATAAGTGCAGATGCTGTATCTAATATGTATAAACGTTTTGATACGGATGTTTTGGTTTATAAACCCAATTATCTTGTGCTTACATTTGGTATGAATGACTCTGGATATGCAGATTATAATAAGCCTAATTCTAAGGAGTTTGGAGATAAAAAGTATGAGGAGATGGTGGTAAATTTTGGAAAGCTAAATAATAAAATAAAGTCTATTCCAGATATCACTGTGGGCATAATGACATCTACTCCGTATGAAGAAATAGCTGATTTGCCTCACAGTCCTATAGCCAATGTTCATGTAGGTAAAACAGATGTGATGTTGAGAATGTCAGATTATCAGAAAAGTATTGCAAGAGATAATAATTGGGGTTTTGTAGATCTGATTAGTCCAATGCTTGAAATTAATAGAGAAGGACAAAGGCTAGATCCTTCTTTCACTATAAGTGGTGGAGACAGGGTTCATCCGAGTCATTTAGGACATATGGTTATGGCTTATTACTTCTTAAACGCTCAAGGGTTCTCTAATGAAAAAGTGTCAAGCACATCCATAGATGTTAATGAATTGAATAATATTGAGACAGAATTTTGTGAGATTAATAACTTAGAATATACTCAAGGTGTATTATCATTCGATTATTTAGCTCAGTCATTACCATACCCTACAGACACTTTACATTTATGGGGCTCCCCATCACAGCATGATGCTTTAAAATATGTGCCATTCATGGACGAAATGAATCAAGAAGTGTTGACAGTAAAAGGGTTAGATGAAGGAATATACTCTATTACGATTGACAGTGAGTTAATATCTGAATTTTCATCACAAGATCTTTCTAATGGAATTAACTTGGCTAATTATGTCAATACTCCACAGTACCAACAAGCAATATCTGTTATGCTATTAAATGAGGAAAGATGGGAAATAGAACGGCGGATAAGACAGTATAAGGGATTGCACTATAGGTATTTGGAACATAAAGACTTATTGTTTGAAGATACTAAGGAGACTCTAGATATATTGCAAAGTGATTTGCCAAATAATGAGGTCGTTAGATATTTATATCCTAACTATTCTAAATCTCGTTTTGAAGAAGTTAGAAATACATGGGAACAGATGCAACAGTTACTAGTTGATAGAATATACACGATTAATAAGCCACTTATTAGAACTATTAAAATAATAAAACAATAGAATGAAAAGAGTAATACCACTACTAATTATTCAATTTTTTGTGCTTTCTATTCATGCTCAATCAATACATACAATTTCGGGTAAAGTATTGTGTGAGGGCAGGGGACTTGAAAATGTTGTTGTTACAGATGGTGAAACATGTGTAATTACTGATAACGAAGGAGTTTATTCTATTCCATTTACTAATAGTGAAGCTCAGTTTGTTTATATATCTACCCCAGCAGGATATTTAGCTAATGAAAGTCAGGGCATACCTATATTTTATGAAAAAATTGATAGAGATGTAGTAAAGTCGTATGATTTTCATATTAGTAAAAACACTAAAGATGATAATAAGCATCTATTATTAGTACATTCAGATCCTCAGTTTTTCAAAATGGAAAACTTTGATATGTACTCATCTGTAATTGATGATTGTATTGAAACTATTGGTAATTATTGTGATAATGATATTGTTGGAATTGATGCAGGTGATTTAGTCGGAGACAAACCTGAATTGTATAAAACATATATTGATTATTTAAGCAAAACAAATGTTCCGTTTTATAGGGTTCCTGGCAATCATGATATGAACTATGGGGGGAGAACTCATGAGTCATCGAAACAAAGATATAGTGATATATTCGGACCTACTAGATACTCTTTCAATAGAGGTAGTGTTCATTATATAATGCTCGATAATTCATTCTATTTTGGGCGTGATTATTTTTATATGGGATATTTAGATGAATCTACGTTCAAATGGTTAGAGCAAGATTTATCATATGTGCCTGAAGGTTCCACAGTTTTTATCACAATGCATATTCCTGCAAGATTAACAGATACTCCAGCTCAGTTTGATTATAATTCGCATAGTATAGGAGTTCAGACCGTGAATGTATCTTCTCTATTTGATATGTTAAAGCAATATAATGTTCATATAATAACAGGGCACATGCATTATAATCGTAATATAATTCACTCATCTAGCATATATGAACACAATACTGCAGCAGTATGTGGTAGTTGGTGGCAAGGTGATTATTGTCTTGATGGAACTCCTATTGGTTATGGAGTCTATGAAATAGATGGCAACAATGTTAGTTGGTATTTTAAGAGCTCAGGTTATCCAAGCACTTATCAATTTAGAGGCTATCCTGTAGGAGCAAATTCTGATTATCCTAATGATATCACAGTTAATGTTTGGAATTGGGATAAGGATTGGAAGGTTGAGTGGTTTGAGGATGATTCATACATGGGTGTTATGGAGCAGTG
>JAAYFB010000472.1 GCA_012728465.1 Proteiniphilum sp.
ATCATACTCTTCGCCAGATTTATCCAAAGCCATTTTTCTAGAAATATTACCAGCATGAGTCAGTAATTCTCGACCATTCAATTGAAGTATAAAATCTAATCTCTGAATCCAATCTTTCATATACATAGGGGTCTGTTGCTGCGCCATTGTTTCTGCAAATGCTATATATTGCTCCACAAGCAAACCCAATAGTTTCATCTCATTCTCGTTAAGATAATTTTTGCCAATGCCTACATCGGCTTTCTTATTATTTTGGCATCATCCTTATCAAAAGATTGCATGCCTAAAAATGGTTTTGAAGCATCCACACGATTATAAATTAGTTCTGCTGCTGTTTGTTCGCTTATAGCCCAAAGTAGCTTATTTTGAATTACTTTGAAGAACTCAATCGTGCGTTCGTCTTTAGCATCATAGTCGATGCTTGTGGTGTAAATATCTTTTACTTTTTGATAGAAAAACCTCTCGGAAAGGCGGATTTCACGTATTCTTTGTTGTAGCTCATCAAAATAGTTCATAGAGCTACCCGACTTAAATCTATCATCATTTAAGGTAAAACCTTTCACAATATATTCTCTTAATCGCTGTGTAGCCCAAATTCTAAACTGGGTGCCTTGCATTGATTTCACACGGTATCCAACAGAGATAATAACATCAAGATTGTAATAGTTAGTAGAATAAGATTTACCATCACTCGCAGTTGTCCGGAAATTCCGGACAACTGAAATTTCATTCAACTCTCCCTCTTTAAAGATATTGGAAATATGTTCACTTATAGTGCGTTTATCTTTTGCAAATAATGTGCTCATCTGGCTTTGACTAAGCCAAACTGTTTCTTCTTCTAAACGGACATCTATTTTGATATCACCGCTTTGGTTTTGATAAATAAGGAATTCGCTATTCATAGTGTAATAAATTATAAGGTGTAAATTTAATGAATATAAATAGGGACGAAAAACATTTCGCCCCTAAAATAATCTTACAATATTAAGTATCCATTATTTTTGCTTAGCATATCCCACGATAACTATAGCATCTTCTGGAGTCTCGCCATCGTAGCTCTTAAAGCCACTTCCCTCATCGCCTTGAAGTCTGAAAATAAATGATGCCATATACTCAGCCCTCGTTGCTTTACCATTTGATGTGGCAGGCTTCCATGCAGGCATCGACTCAATCACTCTTCTTGCCTCTTTATCTAGAGAAGCATCAGCAGTTTTTTCAAACTTTACAAATGATACCTTTCCGTCAGTATCAATATTGTAATACAGTTGCACTAAACCTTGAATACCATTCTCCTGAGCTATAACTGGATATTTTATGTTATCTGCCAAATACTTAAAGTAGGCATCATTGCCACCTGGAAATTCTGCTTTTACTACATCTTTAGATTCGCCTCCTACTAGCCTAAACACCACTGGAAATGTATATCTCACAGCTACTTCTTGTCCTCGTTGCTTACCTGGCTTCCAATTAGGCATTGACGAAAGTACTCTTACTGCTTCAGCATCTAAAAGTGGATCAACTCCTCTAACAACTTGCACATCAGAAACAGATCCATCTTTACCAATAATGAATGTACATATTACTCGTCCTTGAATACCTTTTTCTTGCGCTTCGGCAGGATACTTTACATTTTCACTTATGAACTTCATCAAACCATCTGTTCCACTAGGGAATTCTGGATTATGTTCTACAACTACAAAAACTTCATCTGCGTTTTGAGCTTCTTTCGCTTTCGACTCAATTACTAACTCGTTAACCTCACCTCTATTGGCTAATTCTCGTTGCTCCTCTTTTGTCAATAAGCTGTCGTCACCTGATGATAATCTGAACACTACTGGCAAAGTGTATCTAACGCTAACTACCTTTCCACTTTGTTTTCCTGGGGTCCAATTAGGCATAGACTTTATCACACGTATTGCTTCTTTGTCTAAAGAAGGGTCAACTCCTCTAACTACCTGAACTTCAGAAATACTTCCATCTCCATTAATTATCATACTACATATTACACGTCCTTGAATACCATTCTCTTGAGCAGTAACTGGATACTTAACATTTTCGGCTAAGAACTTATTCATTGCCTCAGTACCTCCTGGAAATACAGGCATCTCTTCAACCACTATAAATACTTCATCACTATCCTTCTTCACTGGCGGTGGATTTTGTAACTCAGTATCTTTCAAGTCATTTTGCGCTGCATATATGCTGTTTACACTAATTAGCAGCAATACTAGGGGTATAATTGACAGATACTTTGCCAATTTACGTGCTGGTGTTTTCGATTTGTTCATCATCATAATTCGTTGTTTTAATTGTGATACATTGAAATTATTTACTAAATGAGCTGCAGTCTCATGATAAGTCAGTTTTAATA
>JAAYFB010000096.1 GCA_012728465.1 Proteiniphilum sp.
ACCTTCCACTTTAATTCTTAGCGTGTTCCACTCACCTTCTATTAGGTGCTCTTGTTGTGCATCAGTAATTTGTGCAATCCAACCTCTACCATACGATTCGTAGATACCGCCTGTACCGTGACCTTTAGGAGCCACCTCAACTTGCCAGCCGTTTACTAAAGCTACTGGCTCAATGAATGAACGGATAAATACGCCTGAGTTGCCGTCAGCCTCTTGTTTAAAGTCAACAGAAAAATCGAAGTTATCGTAATAGTCACGAGTAGCCAAGTAGCCATATTGTTTGTCTGGACCACTTTCGCAAATCAAGAGACCATCTTCTACATACCATTTTTCAGTACCATAAGCTTCCCAGCCACTAAGGTCAGTACCATTAAATAATGAAACCTCTTTAGTTTTACGAGGTAGTTCTTTAACCTTTACGTTTCTGAACCAAGCAGCCGAACCGTGGTCTTGCAAGCATATATTACCTTTGCGCGCTAGTCCATATTCAGGTGCATTTTCCCACTTACCACTATTTTTTCTAGCATACCAGTCTTCTGTCCATGCTTCAAACTCTACTACTTTTTTACCATTCAACCAATGCTCAACATGACCATTGTCAAAAACAATTTTAGATGTATTCCACTCGCCAGCAGGTTTCAAGTCGAAATTAGCTGCGTCTGTTGTGTACATAGCATAATCAGCAGCAGTTTTTTGCCAATCTTCAAGTGGCTCTGGGAAGTTATCTTGATCTATTAATTGATATTCTGGTCCTGTAACATAAGGAACAGCAAATTTTGGGTTTTCAACTACATGATAAAGTACTCCACTGTTACCACCATCAGCAATTTTCCAATCCCATACAAGCTCAAAATTCTCATATAGTTTATCTGTTACGATATATCCATGCTCATCAGCACCTTCGCCTTTTGCTTGAATCATACCATTCTCAACAAACCATGGAGCAGTTAACGACTCGCCATTATAGTCGCGCCAGCCATTAAGTGTTGTACCATCAAATAGAAGTTGCCATCCTTCGGCCTTTTCAGCCTCTGTCAAAACGTTATGTTTTGCAGATTGATCACATGAGGCAAATAACATTGTCATAAGCAGTGTTGTGCAAAATAAATAAATTCTTGATTTCATTCTAATTCTTTTTTTTTAAATTGGGGTTTCGTATTGCAAAGTTATGAATTTTATGCAAATAATGAAATAGTTTATTATAATTCCCTACTCTACTTCGACGAACGAAGCAACTCATCATACGCATTGTCAGAATTAATTATCCTCAGCCCCTCTTTATAAATATCATTGATATCATTTATTATTACGTAATAAGCTGATTGATTATACAAATCTCGAGCCATTAGTGCTTTCAACTGAACAGTTAATATATCCTCCGATAATTCAAATTGCTCTTTATCCCATTCTATATTTTCACTTTCGGCAATCTGCTTCATCTTCACAAATATCTTTTCAGATATCTCATAATCAGACTTAAATTTATTCACATCTGGGTAAGCATATAACAATTCACTTCTATTATTATCAACTTCATTTATAGTTACACGACTCATTACTCCTTTTGCAATAAGGTTTCTATGCAGGTCAGTAAGTCTCACAGTATCAATAGGCACAAAACAATCAGGCATAATGCCTCCACCTCCATATACGATACGTTTATTAACTAATGTCTCATATCTCAAAGAGTCTGCAAATGAGATACTATCAGCATTTACATATTCTCCATGTTGATATCTATTCATAAGTTCCATTTGGTATTTGTCTTTCTGTCCCTCTTCATATGGCTTTTGAATACTTCGTCCAGTAGGGGTATAATATTTAGCTACTGTTAATCTCATCATGCTACCATCCAGCAAAGGAATTTGACGCTGAACAAGCCCTTTACCAAATGTTCTGCGACCAACGATTACACCTCTATCCCAGTCCTGCAAAGCTCCAGCCACAATCTCACTAGCCGATGCAGATAGTTCATCAACTAATACTACTACATCACCTTCTTGGAACTGTCCCTCAGATGCCGAAGTAGATCTTTTCTTTGATGATAATACAACTTCATCTTCTTTAGCCTGTCTATTAGGTGTTGTCTTTAGTTCTAATCTGGGTTGGTTTTTTCCCTCTGTATATACTATTAGCTTATCGCCACTCAAAAACTCATTCACTATTTCTGATGCCACTTGTAGCACTCCTCCTCCATTGCCCGTAAGGTCGAAGATAAGCTTCTTCATACCTTGAGCTTTAAGGTCTTTTTCTGCCTCCAAAAACTCCTTATAGGAAGTGATACCAAAACGACTCAACTTTATATATCCGATATCATCATCAACCATATAAGCTGCATCTATGCTATGGAGTGGAATTTTATCCCTTACTATTTTAAAATCCAATAAGTCATCATACCCTTTTCGCAATACTCTAACATCTACCTTAGTGCCTTTAGGACCTTTGAGCATTCCAATTACTTTCTGATTGTCTAGTTTAACTCCTGCAATAAGAGTATCATCTACATACATTATTCTATCTCCTGGCATTAATCCAACCTTTTGGGAAGGACCACCCGAAATTACTTCAATAACATAAAGAGTATCAGTAAGCATATTGAACGAAATACCTATACCTTCAAAATTACCTTCCATACTCTCGTTCATTAGTTTTACTTCATTTTTATCGAGGTAGGAAGAATGAGGATCAAGCTCATGAAGCATTGCCCTTATTGCGGACTCACCTAATTTAGGGATATCCACATCATCAACATAAAGATTATCTATTAATTGCAAGGCATGTGCAATTTTTGCTGACTCTGTTCGCAATTGTCCTTGTGAAAAGCCACTGAAGCACAATAAGTAGAATATTAAAAAGAAAAACCCTGTTTTTATATATTTCATATCCAATAATAGTTTTATATGTTGCTTAGAGCTTTATTCCTGCAGGCAGAAATACACTAACATCATAATTATATTTTAATAATTCACGAACATGTGAAGAGCTAATAGATGATAGTTCGGGCTCTGTAAATAATACTAATGTTTCAATACCTGATATTGTTCGGTTTAAATCAGCAATAGTTTTCTCATATTCAAAATCGGCGACAGAACGTATGCCTCTTAATATAAATTGTGCTCCAACTCTTTTAGCTAAATCGACAGTAAGGGTATCATAGCTTTCAATACTTACTCTAGCTTCGCCTGCGTATAAGTCTGAAAGCATTTCCATTCTTTTTTCGAGGGAAAAGAATGTTTGTTTTGCATCATTCACTCCTATTGCAATAATTATTTCATCCACAATATCCAATCCTCGCTTCACCAAGGACTCGTGCCCCAATGTGAATGGATCAAATGTACCTGGAAATATTGCTATCTTTTCTTGTCTCATTGTTTCTATACTATCCTTCGTTATTGATATAATATCTTCTAAAATATACGGCAATCAATACCTATAAATCAGTATTAATTGCCGTTTTTCAAAATAGTTTTAAATAATATCGTTCCTCTATATAATAATCATCCTAGCCATTATCTAATTTTTATATTAGTAATGAGCATGAATAAAAGAGTGAACTAACATTACAGCCCAAATTAAGCTACATCCTCATCCTCTATTACCAGATTTTCAATAATAAAAGCTTGTCTATCAGGAGTGTTTCTACCCATATAGAATTCAAGTAAATCCTTTATCAGATCCTCTTTCCTCATTGTTACTTTATCAAGCCTCATACCTTCACCAATGAACCCCTTAAACTCACTCGGTGAAATCTCTCCTAGACCTTTAAATCGAGTAATTTCTGGATTAGGACCTAGCTCGTCAATAGCAGCTATTCGTTCCTCCTCGGTGTAACAGTACTTTGTTTTCTTTTTGTTTCTTACTCTAAACAGAGGTGTTTGAAGAATATACACATGCCCTTTCTTTACCAGATCGGGGAAGAACTGAAGGAAGAATGTAAGCAATAGCAATCGAATGTGCATACCATCTGTATCTGCATCAGTAGCAATAATCACTTTATTGTACCTGAGGCCATCCATACCCTCTTCAATATTAAGGGCTGCTTGCAGAAGATTAAACTCTTCATTTTCATAAACAATCTTTTTTGTCAAACCAAAAGAGTTCAGAGGTTTACCACGAAGACTGAATACTGCTTGCAAATTGGGATCTCTACTTTTGGTGATGGAACCACTCGCTGAGTCTCCCTCGGTAATAAAAATGCTTGTTTCGTCTAGATTATCTCCTTTTGAGTCATTGTAATGAATACGGCAATCTCTCAACTTTTTATTATGCAAGTTTGCTTTTTTAGCTCTCTCTCTTGCAAGTTTGGTAACACCTGCAATAGCCTTGCGCTCTTTTTCCGAGTCAAGAATCTTCTTTTGCAATATCTCTGCAGTTTCCAAATTTTTATGAAGGAAGTTGTCTAGCTCTTTTTTCAAGAAGTCGTTAACGTACTTATTAATAGACACACCTTCGGGCGACATATCTCTAGAACCCAACTTAGTTTTTGTTTGAGACTCAAAAACAGGTTCCTCAATTTTAACAGCTATTGCTGCAACCATTCCATTACGTATGTCAGAGAACTCAAAATTTTTGGAGAAGTATTCACGTATTACTCTTGCCGTAGCTTCACGAAACGCAGATAGATGTGTTCCACCCTGAGTAGTGTGCTGTCCATTTACAAAAGAATAATACTCTTCGCCATATTGGTTGGAATGAGTAATTGCAACTTCGATATCATCACCATGAAGATGGATGATAGGATATAAAATCTCAGTTGTAAGATTCTCATTTAAAAGATCCTCTAATCCATTTTTTGAATAGAAATCATTGCCATTATAAGTAATAGTGAGTCCTGTATTTAAAAACACATAGTTTTTCAATAGCGGTTCTATATGCTCATCACGATACAGGTAATCTCCAAAAATCTCTTTATCTGGAACAAACTCCACAGAGGTTCCATTCTTTTGAGTTGTGGTTTGTTGTGGTGCATCGTTTATCACGTACCCTTTCTCATACACAACACATTTTGACGCCCCCTCTCTGTAGCTTTCAATAATGAACTCAGACGAAAGAGCGTTAACGGCTTTAATACCAACACCGTTTAGTCCTACTGATTTTTTAAAAGCTTTCGAGTCATACTTTGCTCCTGTATTCATCTTTGAAGAAACGTCTTTAACTTTTCCCAAAGGAACTCCTCTACCATAGTCACGTATCTTTACTCGTCCATCTTCAATATCTACAGTTATCTTCTTGCCAAAGCCCATTCTGTATTCATCAATAGAGTTGTCAAGAACCTCTTTTAATAACACATATATACCATCATCGGATGAGGCACCATCACCAAGTTTTCCGATATACATACCTGGTCGGCGTCGAATATGTTCACGCCACTCAAGTGTTACAATATTATCTTCACTATAATTCGATAATGCCTGTTCTCTTTCTAATTCTGTCACCTTGTTTATATACTCCTATTCTATTTTTTTATTTTAAACTCTTTATGTAGGCTCTACGCCTCTTATGTTGCTCCGAATCTAAGCCTTCCCACATTGATTGTACTTTTGAGTTCAATTCCAACTCGGGATTACTCTCGGCATATTCAAAGCCTAGCCTTATTGCCTCAGGAATAAACTGATTAAAGATAAGAGCATTTACTCCTTTACCTTGATACTCAGGATCTATTCCGATAAGCATCAAATCCAGCACTTTATTATTAGTGCCCTTCATTGCTTTGTATAAATGATACCAACCAGTAGGCAAAAACTTTCCACCTGATTTTTGAAGAGCCCTGGACATACTAGGTATCCCTATTCCTACACCTATTAACTTATTATCCTCGGCACGAAGCACTAAAGATAAGAAATTAAGTCGAAGCATCGGTATATACATATTTACATAGTAATCTATCTGAGCTTCTGACAGCTCTACAAATCCATACAAATCTTTGTATGCGACATTGAATAGCTTGAATATATCATGTGCATAAGGATAAACATCATCTTTACTATTCACCCTTACAACATTTAAATTAAATCTCCTTCTCACTATTTCTGCCACTCTCGCATATCGCTCCGGAACTTCCTTAGGAATATTAATCAAATACTCAACCCAGTCTTGGTCCTTAATATAACCAATTCTTTCGATATGATCAACATAATAAGGATAATTATATATTCCAGTCATGGTTCCTATCCTATCAAATCCTTCAACAAGCATTCCTTCACTATCAAAGTCAGTGAATCCAAGTGGCCCATGTATTTTTTCCATACCTCTGTATCGAGCCCACTCTTCAGCTGCACCAAACAGTGCATCTACAACCTCTTTGTCGTCAATAAAATCAACAAAACCAAATCGTGCATTTTTTTGGTTCCATGTGTTATTAGCCTTATGGTTAATGATGGCCGTGATACGTCCTGCTATTTCACCATCTTTGTAGGCTAAAAAATTTGCAGACTCGCAATGTTCGAAAGCTGGATTTTTATCTCTACTTAGTGTCGCTATCTCGTCATATACCAAGGGTGGGACATAATACTCGTTGTCTTTATATAAATCGATGCTGAATTGAATTAACTTTTTAAGTGTATCTTTATCTCTGACTTCTTTGACTTGTATTGCCATATTATTTTGATTTTCTAGTTTAATAAATAAAATCTTGTGACATTATTTTAAATCAACAATTGGCAAAGATAATGATTTTTAGAAAATTTGGTAGATATAGACTAATGAAATATTAAGAATTAGCGAACAGTTATAGTCTCTCCAGGTGCACAAAGCAGAAACAAACTGTAATGCAAAGCTTTAGCCAATACAAATCACTATATCTTTTTTATTTCCTCGAGCCACATTTCTATAAAAAAAATGAGTAATAGAAACACATCTCTACTATTAAACAAAAATCATACCATTTTATGCCAACACTTACTTAAAACTGTTTCACAAACAACAAACCAACTCTCAAAAAACACCTGCGATTCTTACTCAAGTCGGTTAAATTCAAATAAAAAGGACAATAGGCATGGTATTAGTATTTGAATTGTGCTTGAGGTATCAAATTATTTGTCTAATTTTGCAAACATATAATGCTCATTTAAACAATGATTAATCGAAATTTAATTCGTATCAGAATAGTGCAGATAGTCTATTCGTGGTATCAGAACAAGAACAAAGATTTGCGCTCACTCGAAAAAGAACTTCTTTTTGGGCTGAAAAAATCATACGATCTTTACTACTATCTACTGTTGCTAATGATTGAAATCACTAAAGCTTATGAAGCAAAAGTGGAAACTAGACGCAACAAACTTCTTCCTACGGAGGAGGACTTAAACCCCAATATGAAGCTAATTAATAATGCATTCATAAGACAGCTCGAACAAAATAAACAGCTTATTAAGTATCTAAACGACTACCCAATGTCTTGGGAAGATCATGACTCGTTTGTTAAAAAACTTCTTGAAGAGATTTTAGCATCGGACATATACTTAAACTACTCCAAGGAAAAGGATAGCAGTTATGATGCTGATAAAGAATTTTGGAGACAAGTATTCCGAAACTTTATTCATAACAACGAAGTTCTTGATGACATCTTAGAGGATGAAAGCATTTATTGGAATGATGACATAGAAACCATACAAAGCTTTACGCTGAAGACCATCAGACAATTCTCCGAATCAGCTGGTGAAGATCAGCAATTACTACCAATGTTCAAAAACTTTGAAGACAAGAGCTTTGCACTAAAACTCCTTCACAATACTATCCTAAATCAAGACAAGTATCGCGAACTAATAGAAAGCCATACAGACAAATGGGACTTTGACCGTATAGCTTTCATGGACTTGATTATTATGCAGGTAGCCATTGCAGAGATACACACTTTCGATGATATACCTACTAGCGTATCTATGAACGAGTATATAGAGCTATCAAAATCATACAGCACACCTAAAAGTGGAACTTTCATTAATGGCGTATTAGATGCCATAGTGAACACATTGAAGAAGGATAGTGTTATTTTTAAAACTTAATTTCAAATCAATATAACAAAGAATTATTATGAATATTTTATTACAAGCAGCTGCAGGTGGTGGCGCAATGGGAAGTTCGTTGATAATGATGGTTGCCATCATTGCAGTATTCTACTTCTTCATGATTCGCCCACAACAAAAGAAACAGAAAGAGGTTACTAAAGCTCGTGAGGCCTTAAAAGCAGGCGACAAAGTAGTGACAGCGGGCGGAATACATGGTAGAATTAAAGAAGTATCTGACAGTTGGATACTTGTAGAAGTAGCCGATGGCGTAAGAATTAAATTTGAGAAAACTTCTGTATTTGCTTCTTCATCTGATGCAGCACAAAAGTAAACAAAATTAATATAGAGAGATGAATTTGGGCACATCCAAAAAGAAATATTTATCCAAAACAATAGACTACATATCCAAAACTAATTGGAAACATGTAAGTCTGTTTTTAGTGTTTTTGATAATATCTTTTACTTATTGGATGTTGCTCTTTACCGAAAAAGATGTTAGGCATGCCTTCCAATTACCTGTAATATATACCAACAAACCTTTGGATGTTGCTTTCGACACTCCGCTAACTGATACATTTACAATAAACGTTGAAAGCAAAGGAGCAAACATAATAAAGTCAACTTTTTCAAATAAACCAAGTATAATCATTGACGTTCAAAAGTACTACGACGAGAACATAACCGAGATTCAGGGTGAAGAACTAAAGGCTATGTTTAAGGAGAAACTAAACATTGACGTTAGTGAAATAAAAAGCTACTACCCAGTAAGTATCCCCCTAAAGATTTCTAAACTACAGCAAAAAGAAGTAGATATTATATTTGATGGTGAGATTACTACTGCCCAAAATAATCTTGTAGCAGAGCCTTTTGTTATTACTCCTTCAAAGGTTACAGTCTATGGATCGGCAAGACAACTTGAAAACATTTCGTATGTTAGCACCGAGTTTACTGAGATAAAAGAGATAAGCAAAACATCCACATTCAATGTTGCTTTAGTAAATTCAAACGACGAAATAACGCTAGACCCAACAAGCGTCGAAATCGAAGTACCCATTTTGGTATATACTGAAAGAACGGTTGAAGTGCCCATTAATGTAACAAACATTCCTGATGGAAGAGACATAAAGTTATTCCCATCTCAAGCCACTATATCTTTCTCGGTGACACTTGAGGATTACAAACGAATATCGCCCGAGGATTTTGTAATTGAGCTTAACTATAGAGATTTCTACGACAATAAAAATGCACGAGTGAATCTAGAAGTTACGAGCAGCCCCTCTTCAGCAAGAAATATAACTATTTCACCCAATACAGTAGAATTCTTAATAGAGAAACGATAAAATAACTTTATCCATTTTTTTACTATGATTAAATTAGGAGTCACAGGAGGCATTGGAAGCGGAAAATCTATAGTTTGCAAGCTATTATCACTTCACAATATACCCATATATGATGCCGACAGCGAAGCTAAAAAGCTGAACAACTCATCCCCAATAATAAAAAACAAGCTCATCGAGCGGTTTGGCAATTCACTATACATCAACAACAAACTAGACAGGCAAAAACTAGCAAATCTTATCTTCACCAACAAAGACAATTTACAATACGTAAACTCAGTAATCCACACCGAACTTGCCAAACACTTTTTAGACTGGGTGCAAGCACATAACACATTTGACATTATAGCGATAGATGCCGCAGTATTGTTTGAAGCAGGCTTCCAAAAATATGTTGACAAAGTAATTACAGTTACTGCACCCATCAACAAACGAATAGAGCGTGTATCAAAAAGAGATAATATGACTAGCGAACAAATACAATCTCGAATAAAAAGTCAAATGAGTGACGAGGAAAGAATTAAGCTATCAAACTATGTTATAATAAACGATGACAATATATCAATAATTAAACAAGCACAGCATATTATTCAAGACATCATCAATCCGATTAGAGATTGACATGCAATGCATTCGCAGAGTTTTCAAATTGAGCACCTGCATCATCTATTAATATTTTTTAAAACCACCATCCCACCATTTAATCTTTTATTTACTACTTTTGCAGTTAGTCAATGATTTCTAATAATCAAAAACTTAAATAAAATGATAGAAACAATTGGAATTAACGCAGGTAAAGTATGGAGTATATTAGACGAGAAAGGTCGTCAAGATATAAAAAGCGTGAAGGAAGACACCAAAATGACTTACAACAACCTATACGCTGCAATAGGCTGGCTGGCTAGAGAAGGAAAAATAAGACTAGAGACTGTAGAAAAAGATTTATATATAGAATTGGCCTGACCTTATATTCAGTGCCACAATAAAGAAATTAAAAAGGCGAACCATCTGCCTACAAACAGAAAATTTGCTCAATTCAGTTTCAATATTTGATGCATTTCTTATTTACTCACTTCAGGTGTTATTTTTAGGGAAACTAACTCTCATACATTAAGATTAAAAATAAGTTACCCAAAATTGTTGTGCCCGCGTTGTTGCCACCAGTTGTCATTTCAATTCTTTTCTTGCTACGATTTAGATTTTTGAGTATCGCACTGTATAGCCATTATTAAAGCTTTAGACACCAATATTACAAACAATCACACTACTTCACTTTTTTCGATTACACTCCCGCCATATATTTTAACATTAAACCAATTTACACACAACAATAATGTTAATCAATTTAACATGGCAAAAACATTCACTGTTAAATATTTAACTAAAAATGAGCCTGAAAAACGATAACTTCTTGATAATTAATGGTGGTCATTTTTACGATTGTGAACGGTCGTTAAAAATCACCCTCAACCACAA
>JAAYFB010000097.1 GCA_012728465.1 Proteiniphilum sp.
TGTCAGCAGTATTCCGTCAAGATGGATACTCTTCGCTATTGGGCGATAATAGATGGGGCTTCTTCCCAGGAGTTTCTGCAGGATGGTTATTTGGAGCAGAAGATGCTGTTAAGGATTTTATTCCAGCAATGTCATTTGGAAAATTGCGTGCTAGCTTTGGCTTGAATGGTAATGCTTCAGGTATTGGCCCCTATTCACTGCAAGGTTCGTACAATTCTCAAAAATATAATGGTAACACAGGTTTCTTGATTGGAACTCTGCCTAATCCAGGATTGAGATGGGAGAAGACACGAACATTTGAAGTGGGTGCTGATGTTAGCTTCTTTGAAAACAAGCTTAATGCAAACATCACTTACTACAATCGTTTAACACAAGATAAGTATGCAGCGTTTGCATTGCCATCTACTACAGGTTTCTCTTCAATAACTAACAACAACGGTGAGTTTAGAAACCATGGTGTGGAGCTTGAGCTTTCAGGAACTATTATTAAGAAGAATGACTTCTCGTGGACGATGTCGGGTAATATATCATACAACAAAAACACTATTGTTTCTTTACCAGAAAATGGTTTGGAGAGAAATAGACAAGGTGGATCTGAAATTTACACTGGAAATGGAAATGAAACAAAATTTGTAGGTGGATACCAAGAAGGTCAAGAGCCTGGATTAATGGTAGGATATAAATATATGGGTATTTACAATTCTTATGATGATATACCAGGAAACTTAATTGTGAAAACAGGTAATGATCAAGGTAAATATCAATATGGTCCAGCAGCTTATGCTGCTCTTACAGATGCTCAAAAGAAAAATGCAATTGCTATAAGACCAGGAGATGCTATTTGGAAGGATATAAATGGTGACGGAGAGATTGACCAGTATGACCGTGTAGTAATCGGTAACACTACTCCACGCTGGACTGGTGGATTCAATACAAACTTTGGCTACAAGCAATTCTCACTTTATGCTAGATTTGACTTTGGCTTAGACTTCACTACATATGATGGAACTACTCCTTGGTTTATGGGTAACATGCAAGGAACGTATAACACTACTACGGATGTATTTGATACTTGGTCACCTGACAATATGAATGCTAAATATCCACAGTATGTGTGGGCTGACCAATTAGGAGCTGGTAACTTTAATAGAGCTTCTACTCTTTTTGCATATAGCGGAAACTACTTAGCATTTAGAGAGCTTTCGTTAGCATACCATTTACCAAAGTCTATTGCTGAAAAACTTTATATGCAAAAAATGGATATATCTGTGACTGGACAAAACTTAGGCTACATTAAATCAGCTCCAGTTCCTAATCCAGAGCGTGGTTACGGTGTTGGTGTTACACATGGTAGTGGATACGGATTGCCACGTACAGTTTTAGTGGGAGTTAGTTTAACATTTTAATAATTAAATAGATTATTAAATCAATAAAGAGATAAAATGAAAAAGATAAAAAATACAATTGTATATGGCATGTTTATTGCTTCTCTAGCTTTGATGACATCTTGTAGCGATTGGCTAGAATTATCTCCAATAGACAATTTCGGAAGTGGATCATATTGGAAGACGGAGGCACATGCAAAAGGATATATAGATGGTATGCATAAGCATTTACGTGATGCTGCATGGCAGCACACTATTGTGTTTGGTGAACTACGTGGAGGCACTCACATTTCGGGCACTTCAAGTGATGGTTCATCAGTATGGTATGGCTCTGTAATCAATCAAAACTTTGATGCTCAAAATACTGGTGTTGGTAAGTTTGGGGATCTATTTGGTAGAATTACCAATACTAATCTATTTATAGCACGTGTAACTGATGCTGATTACGTAGAAGAAGCAAAGAGAGATTACTACTTAGGAATTGCACATGGACTAAGAGCTTTTTACTACTACGATTTGTATAGAGTATATGGTGGAGTTCCACTACGTTTGGGTGTTGAGGTTATTGATGGGGAATTGGATCCAAAAGAATTATATCTCCCAAGAGCTGAGGCATCAGAAGTGATGACTCAAATTAAGAAAGATATTGATGTGTCGTTATCTTACTTCGGATCTGTAAATGATTTTAATCCATATGGAATGGGTAAGAAAGTGTATTGGAGCAAAGCTGCTACTGAGGCACTAGCTGCTGATGTTTACTTATGGAACGCAAAAGTTTCAACAGGAGACAACAACGCAAACCCTGCTGATCTGAGTGTTTCAAAAAAGCACTTAAATAGTCTATTGGACAATTATGGTCTTAAATTACAGTCTAGCTTCTCTAGAGTTCATGATGCTACAAACAAGGCTAACGATGAGATTATATTTGCAGTTAGATATATGGAGGGTGAAGCTACAAATGGTTTTAATGAATATATTTATAACACAAGTGCTGGATTAACTAACAAGAATGCTTATTTAGAAGATGGTACTTTATTTGATGACCCATTAAATATTGCTTCTTCTGGAACTGCTATGCGTTATGAGTACACAAATGACTTCTACAAAACATTTGATAAGTTAGACTCACGTCGTGATGCTACATTTTTAGCAGCATACAACAAAGCAGAAGGCTCTGACGAACTAGTATTGCGTGGTACCTCAGTTGTAAAGCATTTTGGTAGAGTAAACAACAATGGCATTAGAATTTTTGAATCGGATATGGTTTATTACAGACTACCATGGGTTTACCTTGCGCTTGCTGAAATTGCAAACCAAGAGGGTAACAATAGTGAGGTGGAAAAATATATCAACCTTGTTAGAGAGCGTGCTTATGGTGACAATTGGGACAAGTCGGTTCATGGATTCGTAGCAGGCGATTATACAACTAACGAGCTTGCAATTCTTCACGAGAAGGACAAAGAGTTTGTTCAAGAAGGACAACGCTGGTGGGACTTGAGAAGAATGACGCTTACTAAAGGTGGAACTCCATTAGTATTTACTAAAGAGGGAAGTATCACAGGAACAACTCCACTCTTAAACATTAACACAGAAGCTCACAAAGTATTGTGGCCTCTTGAGAAGTCGTTGCTTGATAACGATGATGCACTGGTTCAAACTCCAGGATATGAAGATGCGAAATAACTTCTGAATATAACTTAATTTTACAAAGTGATGAATAACAATATTCATCACTTTGTATCTTTTAAATGCTGGCTATTTGTGTAATTTTACACTTATGCATTATTATTCACACCAACGCAGTATGAAAACTAGATTTATTATTATTACCTTTTTGCTTATTTGCATTAGCAGTTATGCGCAAAACAACAGTCATTCAACCTTTTACTATCAAAGGTCAACCTTATTCGAGGTGCTGCCAACCGACAGTAATGATATAGTTTTTTTAGGTAATAGCATTACAAATGGTGCAGAATGGTACGAATTATTTAATAATACCAACCTTAAAAACCGAGGTATAAGTGGTGATGTATGTCAAGGTGTATATGACCGACTAGAGACTATAACCAACGGAAAACCAAACAAAATATTCCTGATGATAGGGGTAAATGATATAGCACGCGATACATCAATAGATAGTGTAGCGTTGGGGATTGAAAGAATTATTGATAAAATAAAAGTAGATTCTCCCAGAACTAGAATATACGTTCAAAGCATTTTGCCTTTGAATGAGGAAACAGAAATGTTTCAATCGCACTCCAAAAGATATTTAGAGATCCCTTTGCTAAATAAAAAGATAAAAGAGATAGCACGCGAACAGTGTGTAACTTATATTGATGTGTATTCATCACTTGTGATACCCAATACTGATAAGCTCGATTTGCAATACTCAAATGATGGCTTACATCTTTTGGGTACAGGGTATTTGAAATGGGTTGAAGTATTACGACCCTATGTAGAAGAATAAGATTATAATTAAATAATTGATATGAAAAAGATATTAGTATTATTTCTATCCCTATTTGTAATGTTATCCACATTTGCTAAGCCTATTAAGGTTGCGTGTGTAGGTAATAGCATTACTTTTGGATATTTAGTAGAGAACAGAGAAAAGAATGCTTATCCATATCAACTACAAACGATGTTGGGTTCAGAATATGAAGTTGGCAACTTTGGTCTTTCAGGAGCAACATTGCTAAATAA
>JAAYFB010000098.1 GCA_012728465.1 Proteiniphilum sp.
ATCAAAAATATCAATATCTTTCTCATATCTATTTTTATAAAAATTATATCTTACTCTCAAATTCTGAACTAAATGTTGCCGATAACGGACGCAGGCATGAAATGATAGGCATTTTGATGCGCAGACCTATCAGCCTGCTAATCTATTCATAAATGACATTTCATTTAAATATAGTACACTATCCACTCAATGTTTTATGCCCACGTGTTAGCGTGCATTATTGAATTTTAAGCCCATTCATATAAATATTAGTGTCAGGTAGTAATCTTTTTAATTTCTCAATGTTGCCATTTGATGTATCATCCACTAAAGAAAAATTTTCAATTTTTATATTTGCAAGTTCATCAGGGACTACTAGTTTGTCATTGAAAAAATCTGCACGCCGAACCTCTAAAATCCAAATTTCATCTAGTTCTAAAACATGTTTGGGGATTTCATCATCTGTAACCGTAATCCAACCATTTTTTCCTTCATTGTATTTTTTGCCGTTTATATCAATTTCCGTGTTAGGAAACCAATCTAAAATCTTTTCTGTCTCCTTGTTTGAAATATTTCCTTCAATAAATAGTTTGCCAATTTTCTTTGTTTTAATCCAATCTGGCAGAAATACATCTTTTATGAAATGGAGTCCAAGAGAGTATATTACATCTAGCTTTTTAAGATTTTCAGGAACATCACTAATTCTTAAGTCAATTTTAGGTTCAAATTCACTACTCGGAATATTATTAGCCTCCAGTTTTTTATGTAATCCTTTTTGATCCTTATCCTTTATTCTAACCATCCAACTTATTTGTGGGGTCAAAGCATAAGTCTCAGGATTTTGTTCAAGTCCAATAAAACCAGCCCATAATTCAAGCATCGTCTCTTCTGTTCTAATGCCATCGGTTTTGACGTATTTCAAATTAACCTTAACCATTTCTTCGGGTAAGCTACCTCCACCAATAAGTTTATTCAGGTCATTACGTTTTCCATCTTTATCGTAAGGGAAAAATTTCACAATCCAGCCGTCAATAATTTTTGGAGCACCATAAGCCTCTTGAGAGTGGTATTTAAACATGTCCCTCCAAAACTCTTTATTAATCTCATCTTTTGATGCATTTACAAACTCATTTAATATTGGCTCTAACTCATTTGTCCACCATTTCAAGTCATATTTTCCAAGTTCTTTAGTCTTGTTAAGTACCTTTTCCCAATCTTCAGTTGTTCCTAGTAGTGTAATTTCGGGTATTCCGCAAACTACATACATAACTACAAACTCGAAGTATGGATCCATTGCTTCCATTATTGTAACTTCCGAAGCGATTCTTTCAACAGCAGTTGTTGTCGAAAAATCAGAAGTCAAAGTATTTATAAGTTCAGAACCAGTATGTTTGGCAATTTGTGTAGTAAATTGAGGAAATATTTCTTCCCAATTAATTGTATCATTTAGTAAATCATTTTCGGCATCTACAACTAGTGTCAATTGTCCTGAAAAATCGACAAAATGTTTCCGTAGTTTCTCAGGATTGGCATTTACGTGCCTTGCAAATCCTTGATTTATTAAAAGCCAAATCATATCAGGTGATAAAACAAATGGTCTATGGTCAGCATAGGCTTGGTACATACCGTTAAAGAATGAGTTATGACCAAGGTTTACAAGGCTATCCCTAGCTTCACTTTTGGCTAAAATATTATACTCAAACTCAATGCCATCTCTTTCAACTTCCCTTTTTGATAGGTTTGCATCTTTTAGTATCATGTTTTTATAAATATTATCGTATGATTGTAAATACAATAATTTCTCAGGTTTTGATAGCTTTTCAATCTCGAACTTTACTTCTTGTCCAAAAGATAATATTGGAACTAAAATCAGTGTTATAAGTATAATCTTTTTCATATTTATGCTATTAAGACAATTATAATTTAGTTAACTTCTAATTTTCTGTGTACGAATGACTGTCAATGCAATGCTATTGGGCATTTTGATTTTTTAATTCTTCAATTAGTACCTCAATTTCATTTGCAATGTCTATTTTTATGACGTTTTCTTGGTTGTTTATATAAAATAATTTGTCGCAAACTTTTATTAGTTTGCCTAATAGTGTAGCGTCGTTTGGTGACCAAGTTTCACCTGTTACAATTTGCCCGCTTGTATCAGTAGTCGAAAAATAATATGTAACTCCGTCAAATCCTATAATTTCATTTTCTAGTTTTTTTATTTGTCCAGCAAGGATTTGAAACAACTCTCCAATTTTTATATATAGGTCATTGTTAATTTCAGTTTTTTCGCTGACTAGTTTTACATTATTACGACTTATAGCGTACCAAAAATTTTCAGAGAAACTATTTGAAATGATGTAGTATTTGTTGTCTATTGCTTCAACTGAAAAAGCATACTCTATAGAAAAGGAGGGAATTGAGGTAAAACGAGCATAAGGAGTCTGCGAAAAGCCTTCATAAAGTTTTGAAAATACGTTGTCGTAATATTCTTTTAAAACTCCTCCGTATTGCTTAAAGTCCTTTGCTGGTGCTAAATGTTCTTTTTGTCCGAAACATAGTAATGTTGTCAAAGCAAAATATAATATTAAAATAGTCTTCTTCATTGCGGTCTGTTTATTTGATTTTACGGTCTGCCCTAAAATATCCTATGATATTGTTAACTCATCAACTTACCCACTATTCGTAAACTAGTTTTTAAAGATACTTCTTTTTTACTATAAACTAATCGTAATAAGATAATTATTTAATTATATAACAAATTAAGTATAAACATCATTTAGCATGATGTTTTTTTAATGACGTTTTTTAGAAAGAGTCGATGACAAATATGGGTTTAAACCTAAGCCTTTTCATGAGTACTACTCCCCATCCTACAATCTCCTTATCATCACTCTAATCTATTCAAACTCCTTTAGTTTCTTATTAAATTCCTCTGAGTTTACTAGTTTCGACAACCAATTATTTAGGCTGTCAAGAAGTGTAGGAGATTCTTTTCTTACAGCCCACGATTCTAATTGTGTGAAGCTGATATCTGTGTCGATGTCTATTTCGGGAAACTCTTTGGCTAGATTTCGTGCAACAATCTCGCTACACACCGTGTAGTCTATGTCGCCGCTTGCAACCATCATCACTAGTTGTTCCTCTCCGTAGGTGGGGTTTTGTTTAACAAATATGGTATCGCCTATTTCGTCTGACAGGTTTTGCAATCTTAGTATTGCGGGTGAGTTTTCAGAAACGGTGATTTGCTTTTTAGCTAAGTCCAAGTGTTGTCTTATTGGAGGTATGCTATCATTGTATTCAGGTTTACGTTGCACTAGCACCTGCTTGTTTCTAACTATTACTTGAGTAAAACCAAAGTTCTCCTTAAGCTCACTATTTATGGGGATATTTCGGGCTACTATGTCATACACCCCTTTATTTAGTCCATATAGATTGTCGTCTAATCTATTCTCAAGAAATATGTTTACTTTGATACCCCAATCATTCTCAAGCCTCTTTATCATCTCATACTGAAATCCATCGATAGTGTCTCCAGAAACGAAATATCCAAAAGAATTGTAGTCAGTTACAACATTAAGATTACCGCTATTTATTATCTCTTGATAGTCCCTAGTTGGTGCATTAGTGCTCCTTTTTTGTAGATTAAATATTACTACCATCAGATAAACAGCGATTATCAGGAGCGCGAAATATATTATTAGTCTTACTCTAATCTTCATAAATCTAGGGTAGGAGTTGCGTGTGTAGGTTAATTATGTAAGTCAACCGACAAGCCTAGCTTCAACATAAAAGGATTGACTGGGTAGTTTGGTAGCGAGAAGTATTCACGAGACTTAAATACTTTCGTTCCAACATTGTAGAACATTACAAAGAAGCGTGTTTGCTTCAAATGCATATTAGCATATACAGTTGCAATGGGGTAGTTACCTATCTCTTTTTCTTTTTGATTGTAAAATTGTAGTAGGGCTGGTTCATAACCTGGAGCATAATATTTGGTATGATAGTGTGCATCGACACCAAGTTGAAGTGTAAGCTCTTTGGCAATTAGTGCTTTTAGATACATGTTAGAATATACACTTAACGTAGGGATTGGAACTATGTCCTGATTTGAAGAAGTTTGATACACCACTTCATTATCCCAGTTAAATATTCCCAGTTTTATTCGTTGGTCTATTTTTGCCATTAGCACTTGCACGTTATCACTGTTTTGAGTGATGCTTCTATTCTTGTCGAAGTAGATATGATTTTGAATGTTTTCTACTCCCGCACTAATAGTTGTTTTAGTAAATGGAATATAGAGTTTGCCACCTACGTACACTCTACGGCTATCTCCAAAGTCTTTATTCCACCAAAAGTATTTTGAATGATAATTGTTTTGAAGATAGTTAGGAGTTAGGTTCTTAATGTAAGCATGTCCGCTAAGAGATGTTTGTTTGCCAGCAATATCAAATCTAGTCTCTACATCGCCTTCTAGTTTGAATTGCCCCAAATCTGCCCCCAGTACCCCTATATCAGCACGAATATTGAATTGTAAGAACTCTCCTTGTTGCTTATTCAATATACCTCCAATAAACACAGAGTTTTCAGTATGACTACTTCTACCCATCCTACCATCTATTTCGTCTATCATTGTAAATTTGCGAAGGTCGTGCTCAATGAATCCTGTTAAACCAAACTTAACCCACGGTTTGAAACCTTCGTTGAGAGATAGCGCAAGAGTATTTTTTATAGACCTAAAAGTGGTACTGTCGTCAACTGCTGAGTCGTAATATCTATTCGGGTAATATTGGTCAATATATTGCATATCTAAGCCATCCACATTAACGTTTGTGGTGTCGTAAGAAAGAAAACGTCTATGTTGATTCAAATATTGAGATGTAAGAATTAGGCTTGCTACGGGTATAAACTGTTTTGCAGAGAGTGTGTCTCTAGCGTTTGAGTAATATCCTAAGTTATACTTTCCCGAAAAGAATATTTGATTAGTTGCCAATTTATTCCATGTGCGATCAAATCTTACAGGTATGTCTATAGATTGGAATGATTGTCCGATACTTTCGGGATCAGTAATGTACGAGTCGTTAGTGATACCACCATTCTCGAAGTGCTTAATAGTTGATGTGCCAGCATATAAGTGTGCCTGAAATTTATCACTTAGGTAATTGCTAAAAATGCTCCAATTATTGTGTTTATTACCTTGTGATTTATATAATCCTTTTGCATCTATAATTGTGCCCTCGATAGCTACGTTTAAGCTCTTAGAGAAATTGCTAGTTAACACTGCATCAAGTCGTTGCTCACGCATTGGTCTGCTACCAGCCGTTTGGTAGTCAAGCTTTGCGTATGGCACACGTGTATTGTAAAACACTTGCTTAGTAGGTCCAAATTTGCTTTGGCTGTGTGCATTATTAAAAGGGAATATATCTTCCTCTTCATTCTCAAAGAATATTTTAGAAATGGTTGGCGAGCCAATTGTTCCCGTATATCCATTTGCTACTGAGCTGCCATCCGCAAGCATTGTTTGCTGAAAATTATACTTAAGAGTATCCATCGGCACTATGATTCTGTCCCCACTTCTAGGGTCTATATGCCATACCGTTGCTGCAGGAAGTTCCACATTTATAGTGTCAAATGGAATTTCTGCCTCCATATTTTCATTATTAAATGGCGGAGTAATGCTAGACATATTGCCCAGCGAATCCACATCGTAAAAGTCTGTCGAATCTGTAGGCATTATTATGCGAGATTGCGACATCACAGCCGATGTGAAAGTCAGAGATATTATGAATATGAGTAGCTTTTCTTTCATTGAGTGCAAACTTACATAAAAAACGTCATAGCTAGATGTGCTATTTCGTTTTTCTATTATGTATTGATGATTTTTTTATATGAAAAGATAATTAAGTATTATGTTCTATATATTTCCTAAGTCTTTTATTTCTTCAGGATTAAATGGTGTCGCTTGATATACAAAGTAGTTAAGCCAGTTTATGTATAGCAAGTTTGCGTGCGAACGCCATTTCACAATTGGTTGTAGCTGTGGATTGTCGTCTTTGTAGTAATTTTTTGGAAGTTCCACAATGTCCATTCCTTTTGTCATATCTCTTACATATTCGTCATGAAGTGTAAGTGGTGAGTATTCGGAGTGTCCTGTTACATAAAATTCTCTTCCTCCTCTTGATGAAACAATATATACACCAGCTTCATCTGACTGAGAAAGTATTTTTAGCTCTGGATTTTTATTAATTTCCTCAGCCTTTATCATTGTGTGTCGGCTGTGTGGTGCATAAAACTCATCATCGAATCCTCTAAATAGGGGAAATGAAGGATCGTTGATAGTATGATTAAATACCCCAAATAATTTTTTATCGAGAGGATACTTTTGAATGCCATAAAAATGATTTAATGCAGCTTGTGCACCCCAGCAAATATAAAAAGTAGAAGTTACATTGGTTCGCGCCCAATCGAATATTTTAGTCAATTCATTCCAATAATTTACCTCTTTAAAATCTAGCATTTCCACTGGTGCGCCAGTTATTATCATTCCGTCAAAGTAGTTATCCTTGATTTCTGAAAAAGTAGTGTAGAATGACAATAAGTGCTCCATTGAGGTGTTTTTTGACCTATGTGTAGATAGTCGCAATAGGTTTATTTCCATTTGCAACGGAGAATTAGATAGTAGTCTTATTAAGTCTGTCTCCGTTGATATTTTTATGGGCATTAGGTTTAGAATTAATATTCTAAGTGGTCGTATGTCTTGTGTAGAGGCTCTTAAATCCTCCATCACAAATATATTTTCGCTTTTTAATATTTCTATAGCGGGTAGTTCGTTGGGTAAATTAATGGGCATATTTATTATTTATTTTATGACTTGTAAAAATATAAATATTATTATTTATAAACCCATAAGTCACGAACTTTAATAGTTGTTTACTATCGTTCTATTTTTCGATGACATGCCATATTTCCCTACAACCTCGCCAAGTGCATGGTAGTTTCCATATGAAAAAGCAAGTAATTGTAATTTATCTAACATCACACGATTGGAATTGGCATCAATAAGGTCTTCTCTGATTTTTACATTTACTATTTCTGCGATAAACATATCATGAGATCCAAAATTCATTATAGACTTTACAGAGCACTCAATATTAACTGGCGACTCAACGATGGTTGGTGCACATACCACCTTGCCAAACTCATAGGTGAGGCATGTATCTTCAAACTTGTTTATAGACGAGCCACTATTCATTCCGCAAAAATCAAGTTCGTTTAAAAGCTGTACGGTTGTAAGGTTTATCACAAACTCCATAGATTCTTTGATTATTTGGTGCGAGTGTCTGTTTGGTTTTATGGATATATAACATGTTGGTGGATCAGATGATAGAGTGCCCATCCAGCTAGTTGTAAATAAATTGTATTCGTCTGCACTTCGTCCACAGCTTATAATAGCTACAGGCAATGGATATATCATTGCACCTGGTTTTAAATTTCTCTTACTCATAAACGTTAAAAATAAAAATAATCCTATTCGATTAATTCAAATAAAAACATACAAAAATAAAAGTTTCGGATAAATGGGTTATCTAAAACTACTGTATAGGTTTTGGTTATCTTTAGTATGATAGGTTTGGTAAAAAATCATACTAAGATAGTTGCAATTATGAGTATTGAGAACTGTTACTTTAAGATAATGTCTTCTTTCTCCATTTTAAGTTCACAGTAATGGCATTGAAGAATTACGCGCTCCTTATCGATAACATGAAATCGGGTGTTCATTGGCTCATTGTTTGTGATGCATTTAGGGTTATTGCATTTCACAATCTCTACAATTTCGTCGGGCAATGTAACCTTCTTCTTCTCTATAACTTCATAATTTTTAATAATGTTGAGTTTGATATTCGGAGCTACAAGTGCAATTTTATTAACCTCTTCTTCTTCGAAAAATCTATCGGAAATCTTAATAACTCCCTTTTTTTTCATTTTTCTGCTACTAAGGTTGTTGCCAATTGTAACTCTGTTATTCAATTTCTGCAATTGTAATATAGAGACTACTTTAAAAACAGCTTCTGTGGGAATATGATCTATTGCTGTGCCTTGTTCTAGGGCAGCCACTTGCAATTCTTTACTCATTTTATTTTATTGCTTTTTAAGTTCTCTAACTAATGATATAACACAAAAGTGTTCAAAAAGTTTAAGAACTGTAAGTTAATGTTGTTGTGTTATATTTTAATACCTAGTAAATCACACATGATGGCTTGACGAGCATATACTCCATTTTCAGCTTGTTGAAAATAGTATGCTTTGGGGTTATCATCTACATCTTGATTTATTTCAGTGACTCTAGGTAGAGGATGTAATACTTTCAAATTTGGTTTTGATTCGCTAAGCATATCGTTGTAAAGCACGTAACTATCTTTTACTTTTTTGTATTCCATTAGGTCAGTAAAACGTTCACGTTGAACTCGTGTCATATATAATATGTCGGCACTATTTATTGCTTCAGGTGCAAAATCAATATATTCTGCATATTTAATACTTTTTTTGTCGCATAGTAGTTTGTACTTCTCTGGGATACGCATTTCATCGGGTGCTACAAAATTGAATATAGGGTTGAAATCTGACAAGCCTTGAATAAGTGAATGAACTGCACGTCCATATTTTAAATCTCCAACTATTGTTATAGTTAAGTTGTCAAGTGTTCCTTGCGTTTCATATATTGTAAACAAGTCAAGCATTGTTTGTGACGGATGTTGATTAGATCCATCACCTGCGTTGATTATCGGCACTGGCGAAACTTCTGAAGCATATCTTGCCGAACCTTCAAGGTGATGTCGCATTATTATTAGATCAGCATAGTTGCCTACCATTAAAATTGTGTCTTTGAGTGATTCACCCTTTGTGGAACTACTAGTAGCTGAGTCAGAAAAACCTATTACCCTTCCACGTAGTCTGTTTACCGCAGTTTCGAAGCTTAGGCGGGTTCGTGTTGATGGCTCAAAAAAGAGACTAGCACACACTTTTCCTTGCAAAAGGTCTAGATTAGGGTTGTTTTTAAACTCCTTTGCGCTTTTCAATATTCGCAAAATATCCTCCTTGTTGTAATCTCCTATATCTACTAAGCTTTTTGGTTTCATATCACAGTGATTATCGTTTTGTTATTCTTATGTATATTTATACTACAAAAGTAATAATTTAAACGAAAAGTTTGACTGTTTTGCTAGTTTATGTGTTTTCTGTTTTTCTTTTTTATATATAAAAATCCCCCTCCACCTTTGACAAAAATAGGGGGGAGGGGGATTATAATTATAGTTGGAATATTTTATTTATTCCATACTCTTGGTGCAGGAACTGGTTTTAGGGGTTTTCTATTTTTCAATTCCTTCATAACCTCTTCTATTGCTCTATCTAGTTGTTGATCTTCACCGTTCCACTCTTTTATAGGGTCGTTGTCAATTTCAATATCTGGATCTACACCATGATTTTCTATCATCCATTCTCCTGTTTCAGCATCATAGCTGGTGAAGAAAGGAACACGAATATCCGTGCCGTCAATAAATGGAAGCGATCCAGAAATACCAACAATTCCTCCCCATGTGCGTGTGCCAATTAGTTTTCCTAAACCAAGTGCTCTAAAGCCCCATGGGAATAAATCGCCATCGGATGCTGAGTATTTATTGATAAGACACACTTTAGGTCCTACTTGCACGGCATCTGGCACTGTTCCTATTCGAGTAGAACCACGTCGCATAGTGAGTCTGTATGGTTCGCGTGAGAGTCTTTCTAAAATCATTGGAGATACATTACCTCCACCATTGGCACGATCGTCAATTATCAGTCCTTCTTTATCAAGTTGAGGGTAGAAGTATTTTGAAAATTCGTTCAACCCATCTACACCCATATCGGGAATATATATATATCCAATCTTGCCACCTGATGCTTCTTCAACCTTTTTGATGTTATTTTGCACCCACTCATAGTGATATAGTGAGTATTCCTCTTTGATTGGGCTAATTATTACTTTGCGAGCACCTTCAAGGCTTGTTTTACTATTGATCATTAGCTCAGTAGGTACCCCTGCTTTGCCAACAAGTAGCGAGTACATATCATTTACCGTGTTGGTTGCTATTCCGTCTATCGCTACAATAAATTCTTTTTCGTTCACATCAATACCTGGTTCGCGAAGCGGAGAGCGAAGTTTTTGATCCCATGATTCACCTTGCAATATTTTTTCAATTCGGAAGAATCCAGTTTTGTCACGAGATACTTCGGCTCCTAGAAGACCTAAGTCTATTTTTTTTGCTCGTTCTGTTTCACCTGGATTTACGTAAGCATGGCCAACATTAAGTTCACCGATCATTTCACCTATCAAATAGTTGAGGTCTAATCTTGTTTTTACGTATGGGAGCATCACAGCATACTTTTCTTTCATAGCTTTCCAGTCCACACCATGCATATTCTCAAGATAGAAGCCATCACGATATACACGCCATGCTTCGTCATAAATTTGTGCCCATTCTTTTTGATAATCGGTAGTAATTTTCATGTTTGATAGGTTCACAGCATTACTGAAGTTAACCTTGCCAGTTGGTATATTATCTACATATAATTCTCGTCCTTTAAAGAATAGAGCCTTTTTGCTTCCAGACATCACGTTCATGCTTGCACCTTCGGCCACTACATCCTCTTTCTGTTTGTTGATATCATACATATGTACAGACCCACCCTTTGAATAATATAGCTTGTCATTATTCATGAAGAACCCATAATAATAACTTGCAGATACAGGCACTCTTACTATTCTGTCAGTGATTCCTTCGATATCTATACGAACAGTGTTCGTTGTGTCTTTTTCAACAGATTTAGTATCATCATTCACTACTGCATCTTTTTCTAAAAAGGGAGATGGTGTATCTTTCTTTAATAAGCTTAGATATACTCCATTTGTGTTACTGTATGTATGGTTCCACTCTTTTGATCCATATGAAGGATTAAAGTCTCTAGACGATGCAAATATAATATATTTTCCATCCTCGCTAAATGTTGAGTTGTACGATTCGTACCACTTGTCGGTAATGGCATACTCTTTTTTAGTATCAATATTTAATACATAAACAACATTAAAGTCGTTTGATTCTTTTCTAGTATATGTCAACCATTTGCTGTCGGGCGAAAAGCTTACTCCTGATGGTTCGCCTACGGGGTCTTGCAATAGAGTAGTTACCTTTTTAGATGCAATATCAAGATGATTTATTTTGTTATTTCTGTCAGTATATACTATAGACTTAGAGTCGGGACTCCAAATAAGTGACCGAATGTAAGTATTGTTGTTTTTAGTAAGTTGTATCGGTTCAATCTTGTTTATATCTTGTATGTATATCTCAGTTTCACCAGTTGCATCGGAGATGTAAGCTATATGTTTTCCGTCTGGAGACCATTTTGCTCCACGATCGTGTGCACCTGGGCTTAATGTAATATTTTTAGTTACTCCCTTGTCAGATGGTACATTAAAAATCTCTCCTCTAGCAGTAATTGCTAATCGCTCGCCATCGGGTGATAGGCTTGCGTTGTTTACATATTTGCTAGCATCTTTTATTTCACTTCTGGCATATATATTGTCA
>JAAYFB010000099.1 GCA_012728465.1 Proteiniphilum sp.
ATAGTTAATAATTCGACAATAAAAGTTCAACTAAAATACGAACATACTCTACCGAGCATTTATGTTGCTATAATCCTCATGGCTTGGATACTTATGTAATCAATCAACTCTCTTTGCTAAGCACAATCCTAAATGTTGTACCTTGCCCAACTTCGGAGCTCTTCACAAAAATCTTACCTTTGTGATATACCTCTACTATGCGCTTGACGAGTGATAAACCCAGCCCCCATCCCCGCTCTTTAGTAGTGTATCCAGGTGAAAATACTTTCTTAAATTTAGATTTTGGTATTCCTTTGCCCGAGTCTGTAATATCGAGCATAATTTTATGATTCTTCTCAATAATGCGTAACGATATAGTACCCTCGCCTGCCATAGCATCTGTGGCATTTTTTATAATATTTTCAATAACCCACTCAAATAGCGGTTCGTTAAGGGCAACTGTTAGCTTTTTGTCTGGAAAATTAGTTTCTATATTAACCCTACTTGAAATCCTCCTATCCATATACGCCAATGCGTTACTTACAACCAATCGCAAGTCAACCAACTTAAAGTCAGCTTTGGATCCAATCTTGGAAAATCGTTCAGTTATCATCTCCAACCTGCCCAAATCTTTATCCACCTCGGCGAGTAAGTCGGTCTCGATACCTTTAAGCCTTAAAAGCTCTATCCATGCTAGCAATGATGATATGGGAGTGCCTAGCTGATGTGCTGTCTCCTTTGATAATCCCATCCACACTCTGTTTTGTTCAGACTTCAACGAGCTGCTAAGAGCAAAAAAGGCTAATCCGATGAAAACAAACATTACCGACAGTTGCACATAAGGATATATCGCTAGTTGTTTAAGCGTATATGAGTCGTCATAATATAAATACTGGTTTAACTCTTCCAAAACAATAGGTTCATGTTTCTTTTGGAAACTCTCAACTTTAGATTTTAAAAAATCATCTTCATTTTTTGATGGCAACTTTATATTATTAGCTACATAAGTATTTGCCGAAACATCGTGAAGAACAACGGGAATGGTGGTATTGCTTTGCAATATGTGTAATATCAAGCTAATATCGTTATCATCACTTTGGGTAGCTATCAGCTTTGTAGCTTCTGCCCATATTTCTATTTTGTGCCGTTCTTCCTGAGTCAACTCTTTCACCAATTTGTTGGCAAAAAGAAGCGAACCTACCACAATGGCTATTGCAACAGAAATAAAAAAGTATGTAATCAGTTGTTTCGACTCAAAAAATATCCTCATCGCACATCATATAAAGCATTATACAAAGCTAACGAAAAATGAAAACAAATATTGAATGAAAATCATTTTTTATTTTATTAAGATATTAGCAATATTATATTTGATAATATATATGGTAATTTGATTTAATAGTATAACTTTGTGCGTGTACACATAAAACAGATGATAAACATGAAAAAGTATTTACTTTTAATCACTGCCCTTTTTGCATCTTTTTATATTGCTGCACAAAAGGCGCCAGCACCGCAACCAGCGCCCGAAACGAACGAAAAGTTTAAAATAGGAATGGCTGGATATACTTTCGTACACTTCGATCTGGACAAAACCCTAGAGACAATGGAGAAAACGAATGTGAAATATTTATGCATCAAAGATTTTCACCTTCCATTCAAAAGCACTGATGAAGAGATTGCTGCATTTCACGAAAAGCTTGCATCAAAAGGAGTAGAAGGGTATGCTGTAGGACCAATCTACATGCGCTCGGAAAAGGAGATTGACGATGCCTTTGTATATGCAAAGCGCGTAGGCGTTAAGCTAATAGTAGGTGTGCCTAACTATGAGTTGCTACCCTACCTTGACAAAAAAGTGAAAGAGTACGACATGAAATATGCAATACATCTACATGGTCCCGACATTGCACTTTATCCAGATGCAGACGATGTGTGGAAAAATGTGAAAGACCTTGATTCACGAATTGGAATGTGTCTTGACATTGGCCACGACAGACGAAATGGAAAAGACCCTGTGGCAGACCTTGAGAAGTATATCTCACGCGTATTTGACATTCACATCAAAGATGTAACAGCACCAGAGAAAGCTGGATATTCAGTTGAAATTGGTCGTGGCATTTTAGATTACCCTGCTTTTGTAAATATGCTTCGCAAAACAGGATATGATGGCGTATGTAGCTTAGAACACGAAAGAAACATGAAGGATCCATTCTCGGGAATAGCCGAATCAATCGGATACTTTAGAGGTGTGATAAGAACTACAGCCGATTTAGCAAAATAAAATAGGAATTCATTCTCTCTTTTTATAGAACGGGGCTAGACTCATTATTGAGTTTGGTCTCGTTCACTTTTTATGAACCTCTGCTAAGAAATATTTGACCCACAACACCTATAGCAAGATAACCACCTAAAATACAGAAGATTGAAACAATCAAAACCTCATTGTGATGCTTGGCAACATACACTCTGAAAAGTTTTTCAGCCTATTTTCCGTACGGAAAGTAACTCTGAAAAGTTTTTTAGCCCATTTTCCGTACGGAAAGTAACCCTGAAAAGTTTTTTAGACCTACTTTCCGTAGAGAAAGTAACCCTGAAAAGTTTTTTAGACCTACTTTCCGTAGAGAAAGTAACCTTGAAAAGTTTTACGATGCTATTTTCTCTACGGAATGTATCCCCTAAAAGTTTTCAATACAAACATTCCGTAGAGTATAGATTCTTCAAACATTGAAAAGTGATTGACTAGCTGTGAGTGAAACTCAACAAAAATAGAGGGAGTATCAGTGCCATGCA
>JAAYFB010000100.1 GCA_012728465.1 Proteiniphilum sp.
AATGCAATTACTATTATATATAATAAACGTTTCATTTTATTTTTTTATTAAATTGATAAATAATCTTTGTTAGAAACTAATATTTACACCAATAGCATGTGTCTGAGTTAAAGGGAAACTAGATGCACGCTCACTTGAAATCTCAGGATCTACATTTACAAGCATATTGTGTATTGTGAAAAGATTTTCTACTGAGTAATACACACGAATATTATCTATACCTATCGATTGCAATGCTGTCTTTGGGATAGTATATCCTAGTTGAAGATTCTTCATTCGCAGATAACTAGCATTTTGAATCCAGAAAGACGACATTGTAGTTGTTGGAAGACTTGGAGATGTATCTGCAAATGCAATCCTAGGCATTTTTGCATTTTTATTCTCTGGAGTCCATGCATCTAACCAAACCGTTGCTGGATGAGAGTCATCACCATTAAAGTATCCAGTCACCTCTTGGTTTATCAACCTATATACACCAGATGCACCGTTAAAAATCATTGACAAGTCAAAATTCTTATACCCTGCATTGATGCTCAATCCATATGTAAATGAAGGGTCAGAAGATCCAATAACTTTACGGTCATCTGCCGTAATCTTACCATCACCATTAACATCCTTATATATTAAATCTCCTCCTTTAAACTTCTTAGTACCAAATGGGTAACCTGATTGTCCTGCATTCTTATCCATCCAAGCTTGAGCATCAGAATCAGAATCGAAAAATCCATCAGCTTCATAAGCAAAATATGAATTCAATCTTTCACCTACGATACGGCGTTTGTTGCCATTATTAGGATCACTCATAGTTTTAACTCCTCCAAGGTCTAGAACTTCGTTCTTATTATAGGCTACGTTTCCACTAACATTTAGAGACCAATCGCCCCATTTATTGTTGTAACCCAACATTAACTCAACTCCACGGTTTACCATAGAGCCTACGTTATCTTTATAAGCATCCAAACCAAACTCATCAGGCACAGGCACATCCATAATTATACCGGTAGTCTTTCTATCATAATAATCAATAGTTGCGTTTATTTTATTATTGATAGTTGCATCTACTCCTAAACCCCAAGTACGAGCTTTTTCCCATGTAATAGTAGATAACTTATACGATTTTTGATAGTATCCAGATTGCAAAGCACCACCAAATGGGTATTTAGCATCTAAATTATATGTACTCATCCAAGGATAGTAATCATCCAAAGCGTCTTGATTACCTAGTAGTCCCCATGATGCACGAAGTTTAAGATTATCCAACCAATCTTTAGAGCCCTCCATAAATCCTTCTTCGCTCACTCTCCATGCACCCGAAAATGATGGGAAATAACCCCAACGTTGTCCATCTGCAAAACGAGATGAAGCATCCGAACGAATGTTGGCTTCCAGTAAATATTTTCCTTCATAATCGTAGTTCAATCTACCAAACCATGACAACATAGTAAGTCTTCTTGAAAAACCCTCATTTTTCTGTGAAGCAGCATCACCCGCATTCATATCAGTCAAATCATTGGACGGAAAATCTTTACGATAAGCCTTATTATAAGAATAATCATACTGCTCAGTATGCCATCCAGCCATTGCTTTGAAGCCATGCACACCAAATTGCTTGTCATAATTCAACAGTAAGTCAGATGTTAGACGACTCCAATCGTAATGACGCTCATCCAAGTGATTAGGCTCTGACTCTTTATTTGGATTGTATCGAATATACTTTTGGAAGTCCACGTAGTGTTGCGTATTAGCTACATAAGATCCTGTTGCTGTAGCTACAAGTCCGTCAGCAAGCTTATAGTCTGCAGACAATACTCCCGAGAAGTTTTGATTTTCTCTCTTCACAGTTTGGTTTGCATCTAGCCAAGCAATAGGACTTCCATCCGATATAGTACCCCATGTTCCATCTTCGTATCTACTAACAATCCATGGCGCAATACGATTAAGCTGACGAATTAGTTGATCTGAACCACCACCTGCATACGAAGATGTTGGATCGGCATAGTCATTCTTAATATAAGCAAGGTTTAAGCGAACATTTAATCTTGAATTAAGTTTCATATCCAAGTTGGTACGAGCGTTGAACTGTTCTCTAGTAGCATTTGGAAGAATTCCATTTTGATTTAAATAACCAACAGAACCCATATACTTAACATCTTCGGTTCCTCCACTTAAGTTAACATTATGAGTATGCTGAAGCCCTGTTCTATATGCCTCATCATACCAATTTGTATTAGGACGATTAGGATCTGTCCCATCCTTAAACTTTTGAATATCCTCATCCGAAAATCGAGGATTCAAATTGTTGTCTATTAATGATTGATTGTACAAGCGTGCATAGTTATATGACCCCATTCTATCAATCGTCTCTGTTGGGTTTTGAATACCCACATAACCATTATACGTAATTTTAGGTTTACCTGTCTTACCACGCTTAGTAGTTATAAGAATAACACCGTTAGATGCTTTAGATCCATAAATTGCTGCAGATGAAGCATCTTTAAGTACGGAAATACTCTCAATATCGTTTGGGTCAACAGAGTTCATAGTTCCAGTTTCGATACCGTCAACCAAAATATATGGATCAGCAGTATTTAATGTTCCCACACCTCTAACTCTAATAGTAGCACCATCCTGTCCAGGACGACCTTGACCAGATGTCACCATAACTCCAGGCATTAGTCCCTGAAGTGCTGACGACACGTTTTGAACTGGACGACTCTCCAGTGCTTTCGAATCAATCTGAGAAACTGCACCTGTCATATTCACTTTCTTTTGTGAACCATAACCAACTACAATCACTTCGTCTAGCAGCTCCGTGTCGGAAATCATAACTACGTCTATTCTAGCACGTCCATTTACTGGTATAACTTGTGTTTTCATACCAACATAGCTAAACTCTAATGAACCGTTAGCTGGCACATTAGTAAGAGAGTAGTTGCCATCTAAATCTGACACCGTTCCACGAGTTGCATCTCCAGACACAATCACGGTAGCTCCAATAACCTCAAATCCAGCATCATCGGTTATTACACCGCTTACAGTAATACCACTTTGAGCAAAGAGACTAAGAGAGCCCACTAATAGTACTAATGAAAGCACTCCTTTCCTCAAAAAGCTAAAACAATTTTGTTGTTTCATTCTCTTCATTTTTTACTTGTTAAATTGAATTCATAATTTATTTGTTAGCTCTGTATAGACAATTGTCATTTTCCTTACTAAATAATCCCGCAACAATCACAATTGTACTAACAGCGTGACAAAATTATAAAATTTAAGTGTCAAACCAACATTATTACAATTATTAAGCGTGGGCTTAACACTATTAGTAAAATATATTTTATTCCAACAATTAAATTGCTACTAAACATTACATCAAAAGTTGGACGTGAAACGAAGACATACAAATACTTAAGTTCAAACAACTTGAAATTGGAGAGAGAAAGCATAACAATTCCTTAACATTACATCACATAACAACATTAACAATACATTACGTTTCGACATTATCCAAAACCTATAAAAACTTAAAGGGAGAATCAAAGAGCAATATACCAACTCATAACCTCCTAATATAAAGCCAATAAGCAACAACCACAACAACCAGTAAACAAATATAGTTGAAGTACAAAAACAATATTTTCATACCTAAAGCTCTATTTCCATGCCAATAATTTAGCCATTTAGCACAATACACATTCATATTTTGCTATTATTTTACAAAAGGAGATGTATATATCACCAATTACTAAATATTTTAGACAACTCAGCCATATATAATGCCAAAATCAGTCATAAAGCAATCATCTATTAATAAAATACATCATCCCACCCAGCACTTCAGCAAATATCCTAAATGCACATGTTGTGCAATCTGAAATCCAGCAATTATTATTATTAAATACTCTCCACAAGGTTATTAAAATAAATTCTTGTAAATTTGCGCCTAAATAAAAACAATACATGGATTGCCTACAATACATTTAATTATAATGCATTGAAGCAAACCAAAACTACTTTTCAAATTATGTCAAAACAATTCAAACGAACTCTGATCACTGCAGCTTTGCCTTATGCAAACGGACCAGTTCATATTGGTCACCTTGCTGGCGTATATGTTCCTTCAGATATTTATGCACGCTATCTTAGACTAAAAGGCGAGGACACTCTCTTTGTAAGTGGCTCTGACGAGCATGGAATACCTATCACCCTAAAAGCAAGAGCAGAGGGAGTTACTCCTCAAGATATTGTGGATAGATTTCATGAACTTAATAAAGCCTCTTTTGAAAAACTTGGCATATCATTCGATATTTACTCACGCACTACTACAGATATTCACAAAGAGACTGCTTCAGACTTCTTCAAAAAGCTACACGATAAAGGTGAGTTTATTGAGAATGAGTCTGAACAATATTACGACGAGGAGGCAAAGCAATTCCTTGCAGATAGATATATTTCAGGAACTTGCCCACACTGTTCTAACGAAAACGCCTATGGCGACCAATGCGAGAAGTGTGGCACTTCACTTAGCC
>JAAYFB010000101.1 GCA_012728465.1 Proteiniphilum sp.
GGCTTTTCGTTTGCTATGAGCGTGGCCGAAGTACTGAGAGCTAAAAGGCTTATCGACTCGTTTGGATAATATTAGAAATTAAAACGACACAATGATATGAAAGCACTTATGTTAGGTTGGGAATTCCCTCCACATATTTTGGGAGGACTAGGCACAGCAAGCTATGGTCTTACTAAGGGTATGTCTCAACAGGAAGATATGGAGATAATATTCGTAATCCCAAAGCCATGGGGCGACGAGGATCAGAGTTTCCTAAAGATAATTGGTTGCAATAATACCCCCATTGCTTGGCGTGATGTTGATTGGGATACCGTTAACTCAAGACTTGGGAGATTTATGGATCCACATGACTATTACAAAATGAGAGACAACATTTATGCGGACTTCAACTACATGAATGTAAATGACTTTGGCTGTCTAGAGTTCTCAGGAAGATACCCCACAAATATACTTGAAGAGACAAATAACTACTCAATCGTTACAGGCGTAATAGGCCGTAGTTTCGATTACGATATCATTCATGCACATGATTGGCTAACTTACTCAGCAGGATTACATGCTAAAAATATTAGTGGAAAGCCTTTGGTTATTCATGTTCATGCCACCGAGTTTGACAGAAGTCGTGGCAAACCCAACCCCACCGTATTTGGAATAGAGAAAAATGGCATGGACAATTGCGACCACATAATTTGTGTAAGCAATCTAACTCGTCGCACTGTTATAGATAATTATAATCAACCAGAGTGGAAAGTCACAACTGTTCACAATGCTGTGGATCCTCTTAGTCCTGAGATTGATGCAATAGAGAGATTGTCAGGAGTAAAAGAAAAGGTAGTCACCTTTTTGGGGAGAATAACTATGCAAAAAGGACCAGAGTTTTTTGTAGATGCAGCCACTAATGTTTTAAAAAGAACCGAACATATACGTTTTGTTATGGCAGGAAGTGGCGACATGATGGATCAGATGATTAGGCTAGTGGCAGATAGAGGTATTTCTGATAAGTTTCATTTTACTGGTTTCTTGCGTGGCAAGCAAGTGTACGAAATGCTAAAATCAAGCGATGTATATGTTATGCCATCAGTATCCGAACCCTTCGGAATATCACCACTAGAGGCTATGCAATGCGGTGTACCAAGCATTATTTCATACCAATCAGGATGTGCCGAGATTTTGAATAATGTTATCAAAACAGATTATTGGGATGTTGATGCTATGGCTGATGCCATGTATTCTATTTGCACATATCCAGGAATGGCTGAGTATCTTCAACAAGAGGGGAAAAAAGAGGTTGATAGTATTGTGTGGGAAGATGCGGGACTGAAAATACGAGCTATATACGACAGCCTAGTAAATAAATAGAAACTAAAAACCTAAAAACTTAATTTGACTTATGGATTTTGTTGCCAACTTAACATTGTTGATAATTAGAACCATACATCAAATCATATAAAAGAATAATAGTATGAAGAAAATTTGCTTTTACTTTCAAATACATCAACCTTATCGATTAAAAAGGTACAGATTCTTTAATATTGGTAGAGACCATTATTATTATGATGACTTCTCAAATGAAGATATACTACAGCAAATAGCATCACGCTCGTACGTGCCAGCAAATAAGATGTTGCTCGATTTGATTAATGCTACTAATGGCGAGTTCAGGTTTGCAATATCTGTTTCGGGTGTGGCACTAGATCAAATGGAAATACATGCACCCGAAGTCATTGATGGACTCAAAAAACTGAGCAGAACTGGTGCTGTGGAGTTCTTAGCCGAAACTTACTCGCACTCTTTGTCTAGTTTAGTAGATCCTATCGAGTTTCAAAAACAGGTGAAGAGGCAAGCCGAAAAGATAAAACTACTCTTTGATCAAGAGCCAAAAGTATTGAGAAACACTGAATTGATATATTCAGACGATATTGCTGATCTTGCTTACTCTATGGGATATACAAAGATGATTTCAGAAGGAGCAAAATCTATTTTGTCTTGGCGTAGTCCCAACTTTGTATATAAATCAGAGAACCAACCAAACCTAAAGCTATTATTACGCAACACTCAGTTCAGCGACGATATTTCGCTACGTTTCTCCGATTACACTTGGAAAGAGTATCCACTAACTGCCGACAAATATATGTCGTGGATTGCAGCCACATCTCCCGAAGAAGAGGTATTCAATTTATTTATGAACTACGAAACACTAGGAAATTTGCAACCTTCTCACTCTGGAATATTCGAATTCGTAAAAGCTCTACCAAAGTTTGCAAAGGATAAAGGCATCGGATTTGCTACGCCTAGTGAGATAATGGATTTGCATAAACCTGTTGGAACCATTTCAGTACCAAGTCCAATATCGTGGGCAGACGAGGAGCGTGACCTTAGCAGATGGCTTGGTAACACATTGCAGCGAAGTGCATTCAACACTTTGTATGAAGTGAGCGAGAGAGTAAGAATGACTAATGACAGACGTTTGAAACAGGATTGGAGTTACCTACAAACTAGCGACCACTTTTATTATATGTCCACAAAACATTTTTACGATGGATCTAATCATAGTCTGTTTAGTCCATACCAATCTCCTTATGATGCATTCAATAATTATATGAATGTGCTTAGTGACTTCATAGAGAGAGTTAAGGCACAATATCCCGACACAGTAGATAACGAAGAACTAAACTCATTGCTAACCACAATTCATAATCAAGAGCTTGAGATAAAGAAACTACAATCGGAGCTAAACAAGGTATTGAGTGATAATGAGGCTATGCTGGTAAAGAAAAAGAGTAAGCCAAAAATTAGCAATGTTAAGGAGAAAAAGTAAATATACAATAGAAACTAATTAAACTAGTCCCTTAATTATAAAACAATAGCATCATAGTATTTAAAATGTTACATAGAAGAAAAGCTGCACATAGAGTTTGTATAACTCTATGGACAGCTTTTCTCAATTATACC
>JAAYFB010000102.1 GCA_012728465.1 Proteiniphilum sp.
AAAATGGTTTTCAAACAAATAAATATCTATTTAGCAAATGGAATCTTTTTGCCATCCAACAATGCATCGTATCTCATCAGTGCTTCAATAAAATAATAGTCTCCATAAACCAATGGAACATCAATTTCACTATTTTGTGGGATAGCACCTGTGCTATGTCTTAAAATAAAGTTTGCATTTTCTCCTGCTTTGGCTCTGTAGTTTTCACTACCAAGTGCATGAACAATATCAACTGCCGCATCATAATATTTTTTTGATTTCTTACCCTTGACAAATGTGCTCAGCTCGAAAAGCGCAGAAGCTGTGATGGCAGCAGCCGAAGCGTCTCTATAGTTAATAACAACTTTTCTTGCATTTGATCGTACTCCAGGAGTATAGCCAGGCTCGTGTGCATTAAAATCCCACCAAGCAACTTTATCTGAAGGAAGGTTATCGTGATCAAGATAATAATCGGCCGTTTTCATAGCTGCTTTCAAGAAGCGATTATCTTTAGTCTCGCGATACACCATTGTAAAACCATAAATAGCCCAACTCTGTCCACGAGCCCAAGTAGAGTTATCAGAATATCCTTGCGAGGTTTCTCCTCCTATTAACTGTCCTGTAGATGGATCATAAAAAGTGATATGAAAAGTACCGCCATCTTTACGAATCTGATTTTTCATAGTCTTTTCAGCGTGAGATATTGCTATGTCTCTAAAAGAATTATCTCCACTCTTTTCGGAAGCAAAGAAGAGCAGTTCAAGGTTCATCATGTTATCAATAATAACTGGATATTCATATACCCTTTCACCACTATTCCATGAGCGCCATCTATTCCACGATTTAATAGTCCCTGTAACAGGGCTATACCTTGTACTCAATGAGCGTGCAGACTCTATAAGGATTTCTTCATCATCCTTAGATGGGTTTAGTCTATAGGCATTTCCATACGGGCAATACATCATAAAACCAATATCATGGTTATCAGTAAATGTTTTTACAGGCTCCATTCTCTCTGTGAACACACGTGCCGAATCGGTCAACGACTTATCGCCTGTATATTCTGATAGATACCATAGTGTGCCAGGGAAAAATCCAGCCGTCCAACCACGAATACCCATCCTAGCTACCACACCTTTATTATTCATAGAGTGTGGCATACTAGTCTCAGAAAACGACGCTTTCATCATATTCTCAACTTGAATCTTTGCAAAATCCATGTTCTCTTTAATAAACTGTTTCTCTGAAACCTGCGCAATCGCAGATGTGACCATGAAGCAGGCCATTAAAATGATAATTTGTACTTTTTGTTTCATTTAATATTTTGTTTTAAATTAATATTGATCTATCACAATTCCTATTGAATGTATGCAACTCCCTCACTACATTTCTGCCATCAAAAATAATTATTTCAACTAAATGTCAAAAGTATTGATAAAAAACCAACCTTATGTGCATAATTTATCCAATTGATATACCATTTGCGTCCAAAAGGACAAATTTGCTGAGTTTATATGCTACCTACAGCATCTTTCTAACTAACGATATTACTCCCCTAATTGGCACGAACAACAAATATAGAACTATAGAAATTATAGTTACATATCCTATTTGTGTGAACAACTCAAACCAGGATGTTTTATAAATAAAAATAGAGACAACATTAATAATAAATGCTATTATGAAGCATACAATAAATATTGTTGACTCCTTTTTAAGTCGTTTAGATGTTATTGTTATATCTTTCATTTGTTTGATGTAATTATTCTTGTTAAAACTTCATGTATGGAATTTTATACTCTTCTGGGAAATGCACTCTCGATTCGGATGCCATGGCTTGGTTGCCTAAATGACACAGCATCGTGGCCACATAAGCCTCTTCCACTATGTTTTGTCCTTTTTCGCCAGTAATGCATCCTTGACAAAAAGCTGATAATATCTCATCTGAACCATCTTTCAATGCACCAGTCATTGATAAACCATCATTTACGTTAAAGTTTCCCTTAATGATATTGTGAGCTACATATTTATCTTTTGTTTCGGGTCGCCAGCTAGGCCCTGCTGCTGGAACAGAGGCATACACTTTATTGCCTATTTGATCAATAAGCTGCTCAATACCTGATCTTTTTGCTCCAGCATCCTCTTCGTAGTAATAAGATCCTGTTGCTAAGTTCATAGTACCCTTGCTTCCTAATATCTGATCCTCCATACCGTTGAATCTATTAGAAATTAGCGACTCATAATTTATCTTTACACCATTCGAATAACGATACACTAAGTTTACACTATCATACAC
>JAAYFB010000016.1 GCA_012728465.1 Proteiniphilum sp.
CCGACAGGAAAGGAGTGGGAATCGCCACAGGCAATTGCACTGAATAAGGAAAAGCCAAAAGCATGGTTTTTTTCATTTGCCAACAAAGAGAGTGCGCGAAAAGTTCTACCAGAACATTCGGAGTATTGGAAATCTCTTAACGGTTCGTGGAAGTTTAATTGGGTTAAGCATCCTGATGCACGTCCAGTCAATTTCTATGAAACAAGCTATGATGTTTCAGCATGGGATGATATAGATGTTCCATCAAATTGGAACGTTTACGGAATTCAAAAAGATGGTAGTCTTAAATATGGAGTTCCTATTTATGTGAACCAACCAGTTATATTTCAGCACAAAGTAGCAGTTGACGACTGGCGTGGAGGTGTGATGAGAACCCCTCCTACAACTTGGACAACGTATGAACATCGTAATGAGGTTGGTTCTTATCGTCGTGATTTTGAGATTCCTCAAAATTGGGATGGACAAGAGGTGTTTATTAGCTTCGATGGTGTTGATTCATTTTTTTATCTGTGGATAAATGGTGAATATGTAGGGTTTTCTAAAAACTCAAGAAACACGGCTAGCTTCAACATTACTAAATATCTTCGTAAAGGAAATAACGTAGTAGCAGCAGAGGTTTATCGAAACTCAGATGGTTCATTCCTTGAGGCTCAGGATATGTTCCGTCTTCCAGGTATCTTTAGAACTGTAGCTATTTATGCAAAACCTAAAACTCATATCAAAGATTTGCAGGTTTTCCCTAATCTAGATTCTAACTATGAGGATGGAACAATCACAGTAAAGGCTGATGTTCGCAATTTAGATAAAAAGAAGGCTAAAGGTTATAAGTTAGTATATTCACTTTACGAAAATGAATTGTACTCTGATAATAATACAAACACAAATGTTACAGCATCTGTAAATGTAGGACAACTAAAGTCAAACGAAGAGCATAACGGAGTTATAGCTACTTTAGATATTAAGTCGCCGAATAAATGGTCAGCAGAACGACCATATAGATACACCCTTGTAGCTGAACTAAAAGATGGCAAAAACAGAACAGTTGAAACTGTATCTACACATCTTGGTTTTGCAAAAGTAGAAATTAAAGATACTGAAGCTAAAGATGATGAGTTTGGATTGGCAGGACGCTACTACTATGTGAATGGTAAAACAGTGAAACTTAAAGGTGTAAACAGGCACGAAACTAATCCTTCAGTAGGGCATGCCATTACTCGCGAGATGATGGAGAATGAGGTTGTGCTTATGAAAAAAGCAAACATCAACCATGTTCGTAATGCTCACTATCCAGATGATCCATATTGGTACTATTTGTGTGATAAGTATGGTCTTTATCTAGAAGATGAAGCTAATATTGAGTCACATCAATATTATTATGGTGATGCTTCGCTTTCGCACCCAATAGAATGGAAAGAGGCTCATGTTGCTAGAGTTTTAGAAATGGTTTATGCTAATATAAATCACCCTTCAATTGTTATTTGGTCGTTGGGTAATGAGGCAGGTCCTGGTCAAAACTTTGTTGAGGCTTATGATGCTCTTAAAAAAGTGGATAGCACTAGACCTGTTCAATATGAGCGTAACAACTCTATTGTAGATATGGGTTCTAATCAATATCCTTCAATAGGCTGGGTAAATGGTGCAGTGAAAGGTACTTATGACATTAAATATCCTTTCCATATTTCCGAATATGCTCACTCTATGGGTAATGCTTGTGGTAATCTAATTGATTATTGGAATGCAATGGAGAGTACAAACTTCTTCTGTGGTGGTGCTATTTGGGATTGGGTGGATCAGTCCATATATTACTATGACAAAGAAACTGGAGAGCGATACATGGCTTATGGTGGTGATTTTGGTGATACTCCAAATGATGGACAGTTTGTGCTAAATGGTATTGTGTTTGGTGATTTAGAGCCAAAGCCACAATATTATGAGGTTAAGAAGGTGTATCAGCATATCGGTACTGAGGCTATAGATTTAAATAAAGGTGTTTTTGAAGTATTCAATAAGTATTACTTTAAAGATCTTAAAGACTATGTAATAAGATGGTCAGTATATCAAAACGGTACTGAAACACAAAGCGGCAAAATCTTGGACTTCAATGCTGAGCCAAGAAAGAAAACTAAAGTTACTTTGCCAATTGATTTTTCTAAGCTTAATGACAAGGCAGAATCATTTATTAAAATTCAATATTTATTGAAAAATGATGAGCCATGGGCTGAAAAAGGATATGTGCAAGCAGAAGAGCAGTTCTTACTGAAAGATGCTAAAAATGTGCCAACAATAGCAGAGGTTAGCAAGGATAAGAATTCATCTAAACTTGTTTTAGCTGATGAGCTTGATGGTAAAAGAGTAGTAAAAGGTGAAAACTTTGAGCTTACATTTGACACCAAAGTAGGAACTATCTATAACCTTAAGTATGGCAATAATACAGTTATTACAGATGGTAATGGCCCAGTGTTAAATGCATTTCGTGCTTTTGTTAATAATGATAACTGGTTCTACTCACAATGGTTCGAAAACGGATTACATAACCTTAAACACAAGGC
>JAAYFB010000103.1 GCA_012728465.1 Proteiniphilum sp.
AGTTCATTAGGGTAGTTTGCCTTTGCTTGCCACAGAAAGGAGGCCACGTCATAGTATATTGGTCCTTTTCTACCTCCTTGAAAGTCTATAAAGAATGGTTCTCCATCTTTCATCATCACATTTCTAGATTGAAAATCTCGATATAAGAATGAATCATTATCACCATCTAATAAATCAACAGCTAGCTTTTCAAAGTCATTTTCCAACAAATCTTCCTGAAAGTCCATGTCGGTAGTCTTTAGAAAGTTGTACTTGAAATAATTCAAATCCCAAAATACCGAACGACTATTAAATTCTGGTTGTGGATAACAGACACTATAGTCTAATCCTCTCCCACCCTTTATTTGCAAATCGGGTAAAAGTGCAATAGTCTTGTGTAATAATTCTTTCTCCTTTGCACTGAAAACACCCGTTAGTCTCCCACTCTTTATTTCATCAAATAATATAGTATCACCCAAGTCCTCTTGAATATAATACATATTATCATCAGATACAGCGTATATTTTTGGTGTATTCAAGTCATTATCTTGAAAATGCATGGCAATGCTAACAAAAGCACGGTTTTCATTAATAGATTCGCCATGCACTCCTATTATAGAGATGTCGTCTTGAGTTAATCTGTAATATCTTCTGTTTGATCCCGAAAGGGGCAAAGTATATATTTGGGGATTTGATTTCCCTGTGTATTGTTTGAAAAGTTCTATGAGTTGTTTCATCTATTAAGTTATGAATTAGAAGATTGTACAAGCTTATATGTAATATCTAATGCAACCTATTTATCATTAAGTCACTAATTAATAATACGAAGAATTGTGACACATATGGAGTTTAGTCTAGCTGATTTATCCACATTTGTCCAACAGCATCACTCGGCATCATCAATCCACTTCGTGGTGAAAGGCTTACTGAAACCACTTGTGGTGCATCGGGCATACAAGAACGTTTAAATTGTTGTGAAAAGAAACGACGGTAAAACACCTTTAGCCAACCTTTTATTTCATCCTCATTGTACTTACCTGTAAAGGCTTTAAGTGCAATAAATAATATTCTATTAGGATTATCTCCAAAGCGCAACATACGATAAAGAAAAAAATCATGTAGCTCATATGGTCCAATGAAATGTTCAGTTTTTTGTGCAATATCACCGTTAGTATCTGCTGGCAATAATTCTGGACTATATGGAGTATTCACAATATCATCTAATGCTCTCTTGGCTAATCCATAATAATCATTGTTGGCAATCCATTTTGTGATAGCTTGAACCAATGTTTTAGGTACTCCTGCATTTACTGCATACATTGACATATGATCGCCGTTATATGTAGCCCAACCCAAAGCCAGCTCTGACATATTACCTGTACCCACCACAAAGCCATTAACTTTACCAGCATAATCCATCAGAATTTGTGTCCTCTCTCGTGCCTGACTATTCTCGTATGTCAAATCGTGCTTGTCAATATCATGATTTATATCTTTGAAATGCTGAATCACAGCATCTCTAATAGATATTTCTTTAGAAGTAACCCCCAATGCCTTCATTAACTCTATTGCATTATTGTAGGTTCTGTCAGTTGTACCAAAGCCTGGCATAGTGATACCGTATATATTCTCACGAGGCATCTGCAACAGGTCAAAAGCCTTAACTGTAACAAGTAGTGCAAGTGTTGAATCCAAACCTCCAGATACGCCTATAACCACACTTTGCGAACCCGTATGAGAAATACGCTTGGCTAAAGCATGAGTCTGAATATTGTAGGCCTCTTGAAATAACTCATCCGAGAAATCACCCGAAGGAATAAAAGGACTATCACTTATAATTCTATTAAGATTATTATCCTTTATGTCTTTCAACTTGCAATCTATTTGTATAATATCATTATTTCCAACGGAAGAAACAAAAATACCACTTCGCAATCTATCACCCCTCAATGCCAAAACATCAATGTCGGATACAATCATCTCATTATCTAACGAGAAACCATTACTAGAACACAACATCTCTCCATTGTCTGAAATAAAGCTGTTGCCCGAAAATAGACTATCGGTAGTGCTTTCTCCAACACCTGTAGATGAAAATATGTATGCAGAAATCAATCGTTGAGATTGACTATTTATCAACTCTTTCAGCTTTATATTACTCCCCATTTGTGCAAAATTTGCTGAAAGGTTGCATATTAAATCAGCACCATGCAATACCAAGTTTGAGGCAATTGACATTGGATGCAATATATCAGAACCTATTTCGATTGCGATATTTGCAAAAGGTGTTCTAGCAATTAAGTTGCCAATTGGAATAGCTTTATTGTCGAACATCAAAACAGATGTAGGTAACTCTTTGGCTGAAGCAAACCATCTTTCACTACTTCCCCACGCTCTTGTGCTTAGATTTGATTTTGGAACAAATCCCAATATTCCTTCTGAGGAAATAAGAGCTGCCACATTAAATAAAAGTGAGTCTATTCGTAATGGTAAACCAACAACAATCATAAGTGAAGGTTTATTTTTCATATGTTGTGCCAGCAAACCTAAAGACTCCATAGCTTTGATTTGTAGTATCTCTTGATAAAACAAATCCCCACAACTAGCAGAGGTAATGCTTAATTCAGGAAATACAAGCAATTGAACATCTTTTTCTATTGCCTCATCAATCATTAATTTTATTTGACTGACGTTGAAGTCACAGTCAGCAACCTTAACCTTGGGCGAACAAGCTGCTACTCTTATGAAACCATATTTGTTTATACTCATTTCTTTTATTTTTTTCGAATGGCAATTAACCTTTATAATCGAGAAGTTAATATTTAAACAGTTACTTCTCTAAACAGTTTCAACAATTCGGGTAATTTATCATATAATTCATTCATCGAATCGAATACAATATCAGCTCCTGCATCCCACATAACTTGTGGATCTAATGGACCTGTATTAACAACAATAGTAAAAACACCAGCCTTGTGAGCAGACTCTGTGCCCAAAGGTGCATTTTCAATTGCTATTGCTTGATTTCCCTTCAAATTCCCACCCTTATGCAATCCCTTTAAAAAGGGCTCAGGGTTAGGTTTTCCAATCTCAACATCAAATGCAGTAACCATAGTGTCACTGTTAAAAGTATTAGGAAATTCATCATTGAGCTTATTCAATAATGCAGCTTGTCCTGAGCCTGTGACTAACACAGGAAGTAATCCTCTCTGCTTTACAAACTCAATTATGTCATGCGAGCCCTCGATAGTTGCACCTGTATTATACTTTACAAATAATTCAGTTTTACGAGCATACACATCTTTAATCTCTTCTTTAGTAGCTTTTCTACCTCTTTCTCGCTCATAAATCATATCAATGGTGGCATCTGCAACTCTTCCCTCATGAAGGAAAAACTCTTCAGCAGTGGTTGTTTCAAACCCATACTCTACCATTGTCTCTTGCCACGATTGAGCATGTGCTGGCATCGAGTTGTAGAGAACACCATCCATATCAAAGAGCACAGCTTTTAAGTCAAAGTTGCTGTACCCATTTCTATTCAAATATTTTTTTAAATAATCAATCATATTATTTAGCTTTCAGCTATTGGCCATTAGCAATAAGCTATTTTGGCAATTAGCTAATAATCTTTGCAATGCTCAGATAGTATTATAAACCAAGTTTTATTAAAGTAGAATGACCGCTTTATGGGCGGTCAATTCATTCTAGTTCAGTCTTATTTATCAAATTGAGACATTATGTATCCCTACAGTCTCTTTTTAATCTCTTTAGTTTGCTCCTCAAAACCTGGTTTTTCAAGAAGTGCAAACATGTTTCTCTTGTAATCCTCTACTCCTGGCTGATCAAATGGATTCACACCTAGCATATAACCACTTATACCACAAGCCTTTTCAAAGAAATATATTAACTGACCGATATAATATTCTGAAAGTTCAGGAATCTCAATCAATATATTAGGTACTCCTCCATCAATGTGAGCAATA
>JAAYFB010000104.1 GCA_012728465.1 Proteiniphilum sp.
TTGGATTAGACTGCATTATGCATACCCTTTGAATTTTCCAATGGATCTTCTTAGGGTGATGAGAGAGCGTGATAACGTTTGTAAATATCTAGATATAGCACTTCAACATGTTAGCGATGATATGTTGAAGAAGATGAGGCGTAACATTACCAAACAGAAGACAATAGATTTGATCAATAAGATTAGAGAGGAGGTTCCAGGCATACATATTAGAACGACTATGATGGTAGGGCATCCTGGTGAAACGGAAAAACACTTCGAAGAGATGATAAGCTTTGTGAAAGATATGAAATTTGAACGTTTGGGTGCTTTTCCATATTCACATGAGGATGATACTTATTGTGACAAAAACTATACTGATGATGTTCCCGCTTCAGTTAAGCAGGAGCGAATGAATATTTTAATGGAGATTCAGGAAGGAATATCATTGGAAGTTAATGAAAATAAGATAGGAAAAACTATATCGGTAATTATTGATAGAGAGGAAGATGAATATTTTGTTGGACGCTCAGAATATGATTCTCCTGAAGTGGATGGTGAAGTGCTAATTGATAAGACTGCTAATCTTTCAATAGGTGATATATATGATGTGAAAATAACTTCGGCGTTACCTTTTGATTTGTTAGGTGAGGTAGTTCTTTAATCTATAAAGTTTAAAATTAATGACACACGACCAACTAATAAATGAATTGGCTGTAAGGCTTAATTGGACTAACGAAAAGGTTAATGAAACTCTTAAAGCTGGTGTTGAGATTATTTGTGATAACGTATCTGACGGTAATGTTGTTTCAATTCAAGATTTTGGTTCTTTAGAGTTAAAGAAAATATCTGAACATATTTACGTAGATAATGAGACAAGTGAGCGATATTTAGTTCCTCCAAAACTAGATGTCTCATTTTCCATTTCATCTACATTTAAAGAGCGGTTTATAAAAATAAAACATATTTAGTATGAAGGTAAATGCTATTGTGAATCTTCATGATATATCAATCCTGCTGTCTTCGAAGACAAACTTATCAGTGGGAGATGCTGCTTTATTTCTTAAAGAGTTATTTGCTGTTATCGAAGATAAATTATTTGAAGGGGAGAGTGTAGAAATAGACTCACTGGGCAAATTCAGCATAAATCATGCTAAAGGTGATGATGGAAAAGAAATCTATAATTTAATATTTTCACCTGCTTATGAAATAAATGAATTAGTTAATAAGCCATTTGCTAACTTTGAAACAACTAAGCTTAATGAAGGTGTGATTTTTGACAACCTTGATATTGTTGAAGATGAATATACCACATTTCATAATACTAAACTTGAAGAGTCGATATTATATGTCTCTGAAACAGTAAAAGAAGATAATATCACCGAATCTGAAGAGGTTATAGACAATGAAACTGTTACGGATGATGTTATTACGTCTTTTACAGAAGCAACTATTTTGGAATTAGAAGATGCATCTGATGAATCTGCTTCTGTACCAATCGTTAGTGGAATAGATGCCGGATTAGTGGATAATGCTGAACACATAGAAAATGTAGAAATAAATTCAGAGGGAAAATCTAATAAACCCATTGAAATAGTGCCTCCTGATTCTTATAGCAAAAGGAGCACAAGAAAACGAAGAAATGTATTAGTTCTAGCAACAATGGTAGGAGTAGTTATAGTAATAACCGCTTCCGCTTTTTTTTTTGAAAAAAGTCTCTTTGAATAAATTAGATACAAAAAATACTACACACGTTATTGAAAGCACACAACACGTACCTAAAGAAAATGATGAGTTAGATTATGTGGATAATTTAAGCTCACAGATTTTTCCAAATGATAGTATTATCTCAATAGATTCTATTGAAGTCAAAATTGCCACTGAAACTTTATCAGAGAAAAAAGAATCAAAGCCAAAAACAGTGGTGTTAGGAATGGGAAAAACCTTGCGATTACTTGCTTTAGATCATTATGGACATCGAGAATTTTGGATATATATCTATCTCGAAAATAGAGATAAGATTAATAATCCTAATAATGTTCCGGTAGGTATAGAGCTAGTAATACCATCAAAACAAAAATATGATATAAATGCTAATAATCCCAACTCTATAAAAAAAGCTATAGAAAAAGGAAATGAGGAGTTAAGTAGGTTATAAAATATCTTGACAGTATCCAATTTCTGTTGTTATTGAGAATAATACTTATCAATAACAACAGAAACTAGAAATCTTAAATGGGAGGAACAATTAATCTCTATATGCACCATCCCTTTTGAATGGTTGCCCCGACCATGCTTTTTTGGATGTCCAGTCCTGAGCTTCTGAAGTCCAAAAATCATGATTAGCAGGCAAACCTAAATGCAAGAGTCCTACAGATGTTAGGTAAAGACTTCCATTATTGGTGTACGAGTCAGCAATTTCTGGTTGGTGACCAGCAAATCCTAATTGCAGAAAACCTGCTTCATTAAAATTACCTTCAATAGAAAACATATTCTTTAAAACCGCGGTTAGTGCAGATCTTACTTGAGCTTGAGAGATGTCTGCAGGTAATACTTCATGTAATGATGCCATAGATAATACCTGTAATGCTCCCGCTCTATACGTTATGGAGCGACCAAATACAGGAAATGTACCCTCAGGTGATATAAATCGCTCTTGTATGTGTGCATGTCTAGTTAATCTTTTTATTGACTTTTCGAGTTGCGCTTTGCCTGCAATACGATTTTTATTGACGCATTGTTGTAATACTTCAACATACATAGGGTGAATCACAAAGCTGCCATAGTAATCAAATGCAAAGTGTGTGCCATCAGCATACCAACTATCGCCTACATACCATTCTTCAATTTTTCTCAATGCAGAAGATATTCTATATGCGTCATAAGGTGCGTCAACACTCATCAAAAAGGACTCAACAATAGCTGAAAATAGTAGCCAGTTATTATAAGGCGGATTTATTCTACGCAATTCTGTGAATTCTTTTATGTATCTCTCTTTCGTTATTTCATCAAGAGGTTCCCATAGTTGTTTGGGAGCTCTAAGAAAACTTTCAGCAATGAATGCTGCATCAACTAATGGTTGACTTTCTTTATTCCATAATAAATAATCGGGGCTATCTGGATCTACTGCATGAGCATAGCTTTGAAGTGCCCACTCACGTAGCTGTTTTCTTTGTTTTCCTTCGGCAGTGTCATCATCGGGTAGGCTAAGCCATGGTGCAATGCCAGTCATTAGTCGTCCAAAAGCTTCCATATATGTGACATCTTTGTTTCTATTATCCCAAGTTGGACTTAGCTCTATTTGCATGTTTTTCTTTAACTCCCCTTTTGCCATGTTACGTAATACAGGCTCAGCTATTTTGTATGCAAGTTTGGCCGTGTATTCACGATCAGTTATGCTTTTTTCTTTTGAGGGCTTTGCAGCAAACGATGAAAGTGAGAAGACGGCAACTAACAATGTAGTTGTTAGACGATTAATGCTCATGATTTAATTAATTTGTCGATTTGTTTAAATATTTGTCTGTAAAAATATAGGATATTCTATTTATAAGCAAGTGCTTTGTTGCTTTATGTAGTTAGATTTGATTTATAAAAAAACAGAGAGAATGGAATGTCACTCTCTCTGTAATATATTATAGATGCTATTTTGTAATATCTATCTATTTAGCAATTGCTTTTTCAGTAGTTGAGGAATTTCGCTAGGCTCATTTGCAACAGGGACACCTACTGCCTCGAATGCTGCAATCTTTTCAGCTGCAGTTCCCGATCCGCTAGATATTATGGCACCTGCATGACCCATCTGCTTGCCTGGAGGTGCTTGTTGACCTGCTATAAATACAGCAACAGGCTTAGTAACATGCTTTTTGATAAATTCAGCCGCCCTCTCTTCGGCGTCACCACCAATTTCGCCGATAAGAGCAATACTATCGGTATCTGGATCGTTTTCAAACAGCTCTAAGAGTTCCTCATAATATAGCCCAACGATTGGGTCGCCACCAACACCAACAGCGGTTGACTGTCCCATTCCATTTTCAGTTAGATTATAAACTACTTCGTAAGTAAGAGTGCCACTTCTGCTGATTACTCCAGTGCGCCCCTCTTTAAAAATCATTGTAGGCATTATGCCCACCATGCTTTGATTTGGAGAGATTAATCCTGGACAGTTTGGGCCAATCAAGTTAGCTCCTTTAAGTTTAATATATCGATATGCCTCTACTACATCTAGGGTAGGCACACCTTCAGTAATACATATTATTAGTTTGATACCAGCGTCAGCTGCTTCCATCATTGCATCTTTTGCAAAAGGAGCAGGTACAAATATCACAGAAGTGTTTGCATTTGTAGCATTTACTGCGTCATGCACAGTGTTAAACACGGGAATGCCAGAAACCTTTTCTCCATACTTTCCTGGCGATGTGCCTCCAACTACATTAGTGCCATATTCTTTCATTTTGGTGGCGTGGAAGCCGCCATCTCGACCAGTTATTCCCTGAACTATAAGTCGTGTATCTTTATTTATAAGAATGCTCATGTCTTTTTAAAGTTATAATTAGCAATATTACTCTATTATTGAGAAACTATTTACTATTCTTTTTTATTATTTTACTAGCTCTACTGCCATTCTACCTGCTTCTCCCATTGTTTCTGCAACATGGAAGTGGGTGCCTTTTAGTAACTCGCGACCTTCTTTCTCATTTGTTCCAGTAAGGCGTATTACGATTGGGATGTTTGTCTTTATTTGTTCAAAAGCATCCAAAAGCCCACGTGCCACATCATCGCACCTAGTAATGCCACCAAAAATATTAATGAGTACAACCTTTACATCTTTGTCGCTAAGCAATAGTTTCATAGCTTCAATAACCTTTGTGGGATTTGAGCTACCGCCTATGTCCAAAAAATTTGAAGGATTGCCTCCATATAGTTTAATCATATCCATCGTGGCCATTGCTAATCCTGCACCATTTACCATACATCCAATTTCGCCACCAAGATGCACATAGCTAAAGCCTTTAGATTTTGCTTTCTGTTCCTTTTTTTCTTCTTCTGTTGGTTCAAATAGAGCTGCAATCTTAGGGTGTCTGTAAAGTGCATTATCGTCAAAAGTCATTTTTGCATCAATAGCTTTCACTTCCTTATCAGGAGTTAAAACTAAAGGATTGATTTCTGCGAGTGAAGCATCTGTTTCCACAAATAGCTTGTATAGCTTTTGTAGGATAGAGGCTGCTGCTCTTACTTGCTTAATGTCATCAAATAGCTTGAACGCAGCTTGACGTGCCAAGTAATCAGGAACCCCAATTAGTGGATCTATTACAATTTTATGAATCTTCTCGGGTGTAGTGTGTGCCACATCCTCTATGTCAACACCACCCTCTCGACTCAACATTAGTATGGTCGATTTAGATTTTCGGTCAATCACATAGCTTACATAAAATTCTGACTCGATATCAACAGCTCTACTTACAAGTATTCTATCTACAATAAAGCCTTTGATATCCAATCCTAAAATATTAGCAGCATGCTTGCGAACATCTATTTCGTTTGTTGCAAGTTTCACACCACCTGCTTTTCCTCTACCGCCAGTGTGCACTTGTGCTTTCACCACTACCATCGGGGCATCTAGCTCTTGAAATGCTTTCACTGCATCATTTACATCTCTACAAAGGATTGATTTTTCTACTGGAATGCCATATGAAGCAAATAAATCCCTTGCTTGGTACTCATGAATTTTCATGGGCTGTCCTAATTTTAAATGTTAGTATTAATTGTTGACTTGGTATGTGTAGAAATATTTATATATTCACTACCATTTATACTTAACAGATGTAAGTGATAATATGTTTATTGAAAGCTATGAATTATAAAAACAAAATAATGGATAGGCTCTTCAATAATGATTTTGTATTTGGATAATCATACGTCAAATTATTTTTCCAACACTATTTTAAGGTAAACAAAATACTATATAGCCATAAAGTTGAGCAAAATGCTTCTTATTTAACCGATATTTTGTAATTTCGGGCACGAATTTATAATTTTCCGTTGGACGAATATCTAATATTCAATGCTTTTTGAGATACGGAGACATTTTTTATTAATAAACATGGAATTAAACGAAGACAAAATTAAAAGTTTACCCGAAAATGCGTATCGGGAGTTAAAGCCTGGCGAAGAGTATCAGCCAGTTTTGCCGCCTGATAAATCTTTTGTAGAGACTTCAAAGTGGTCTGTAGGTATGGGTCTGTTGATGGCAGTAGTATTTTCAGCAGCTGCAGCATATTCAGGTTTGAAGATTGGGCAAGTATTTGAGGCAGCAATCCCCATTTCTATAATTGCAGTGGGAGCATCAGCTGCATTTAAGAAAAAAAACTCTTTAGCACAAAATGTTATTATTCAGTCCATCGGCTCTTCGTCGGGTGTGATAGTAGCAGGTGCAGTGTTCACAATACCTGGTTTGTATATCTTGCAAGCAAAGTATCCTGAAATGCAAATTGATTTTTGGCAAATCTTCTTCTCATCACTATTGGGGGGATTTTTAGGCATATTATTTTTGATACCATTCCGTAAATATTTTGTTAAAGACATGCACGGCAAACTGCCATTTCCTGAAGCTACTGCAACTACGGAGATTTTGATGACGGGAGAAAAAGGTGGTAGTGATGCAAAATTGTTGATTACAAGTGGGCTTATTGGAGGGTTGTTTGACTTCTGTTTCTCATCATTTAGATTGTGGAGTGAGGAGATAACCTCACGCATAATACCCGCTGGCGCAATGCTTGCCGAAAAGTTCAAGATGGTGTTTAAGTTCAATGTTAGTGCACTTATCTTTAGCTTTGGATACTTAGTAGGATTGAGGTTTGCAGTAATCATTACAGTAGGTTCATTATTATCATGGTTAGTCTTAATTCCATTAGTAAATGAGATAGGCGTGCTAGTAGCGGCATCAAGTGGTGGTGTTAATCCATTTGCAGCTATGTCGGCCGAACAAATATTTGCTGACTATGTTCGCCCCATCGGAATTGGTGCTATAGCAATGGCTGGAATAATTGGGATTATTAATTCAGCAGGAGTTATTGGTGAGGCATTTAAGCTAGCTGTAAAGAAGAAAGATAAATCAACTGCTAGCCCAGTAACAGAAAAGAGAACGCAACGCGACTTGAAGATGTCGTTCGTGATGTTATTCTTAGCACTTACACTTATTGCAGTATTTGTGTTCCTAATCATCGGAGTTAAGGTTACACTATTGCAAGCTGTTGTAGCACTGTTGACTATTACAGTAATATCATTTCTATTTACAACAGTTGCTGCAAATGCTATTGCTATTGTGGGGTCAAACCCTGTTTCGGGAATGACACTTATGACATTAATTCTATCTTCCGTAATATTAGTATCTGTAGGATTGAGCGGATGGCAAGGAATGGTTAGTGGATTGATTATTGGTGGAATTGTGTGTACTGCATTGTCAATGGCAGGTGGGTTTGTTACCGACCTTAAGATTGGTTATTGGATTGGAACAACACCAGCAAAACAGCAATCATATAAGTTCTTAGGAACTCTTGTGTCAGCAGCAACAGTAGGTGCTGTTATCTTTATTTTGAACGAGGCTTATGGTTTTGTTGCCACTCCTGAGCATACCAATCCAATGGTAGCACCACAAGCTAACGCTATGGCTGCCATTATTGAGCCACTAATGACGGGCGGTGGAGCTCCATGGATGCTATTGTCGATTGGGGCAGTAATTTCTATTTTGCTTAATTGGTTGAAGATACCACCACTAGCGTTTGCGTTGGGAATGTTCATTCCTCTGCCACTTAATACACCGCTTATTGTGGGTGGTTTGCTAAATCATTGGGTCAATAATAAGAGCACAAAAGATAAGAGCCTTGCTAATGCTCGCAATCAACGTGCAATACTTATATCGTCTGGATTTATTGCAGGTGCTGCATTATTTGGAGTGTTGGGTGCACTTATCATATTCCTAACTGGCAAAGGAGATGTTCTAGATCTTGGTGTTTGGGCTGATCCAACAGGTGTTGGGGCTCAAGTAACTGCAATTGTTGCTTTTGCTGCACTTGTTGCATTTTTCATTTGGGAAGTGAAGCGTGCTAAGAAAGAAGATTAGTATAGCTATCTATAATTAAATACTGAAAGCGAGACGTCTGTGAGTGGATGTCTCGCTTTTGTGATTTTTGTAGTTTGTTTCTCGCAAAGTCGCCAAGTCGCTAAGCTTGTTCTTCGATATTTGTTACTTACTATAAGCCGCCAAGCATGCAAATTTGTTGCATGATTTACTATAAGTTGTTTACTACTCTAGTTATCCCATCTCTTATAAGTTTTTCATTGAAGTTAATTAATAGTCCTAGTTTAAGATTTGAGACTTTTAAGTATGTAAGAAGCTGTTTAGGATGAACGGGTGAAATATTTTCTACTGACTTTAATTCAACTATAACTTTGTCTTCTATTATTAAATCAGCTCTAAATCCTATATTCATTCGTTGACCGTCCCATATTACTGGAATTTCTTTTTGTCTTTCAACTTTAAGTCCTTGTCTAATAAGCTCATAAAACAGTATTTCCTCATATAATACTTCTAGAAGTCCTGGGCCTAGTTTTTATGAATGTTATAAGCCGTATTTACAATAATATTTGATAAATAGTTTTCGGTCATAGTCTGATAAGTTTATTATAGAAATACAATAATAGACAATAATCTAGACTTAAGCAATTATTTCTGTTTATCAGAAATAGTCCTTTGCGACTTTCATAAAGATTCTTTTAGAGTTGTCAGGTTCGTTTTTTTCTTAGCGACTTTGCGGCTTTGCGTGCTTATTTGTTTCTCGCAAAGCCGCAAAGTCGCTAAGCTTGTTCTTCGATATTGATTTTATGTTAGGTTTTTATGTTTATACTTTATTTCGGGCTGACTGCTTTATAGTTCTATATATCAAAATATTATACTACTATATCATTCTTTTTAGTTATTCTTACAAAGCACATTCAACAAAACTGCACAATGTTTGTTGTAATGTAAGATTAGTTGTATCAAAACCACTGAGCAATTGATATAATCTTTATCATAAATAGCTATTTTATTAATCAAACATAAAACTGAAATTACAATGCCCAAAGACCCTTTCAAAGTGAAAAAATCGCTACAAACAGGTGGCGAGAGTTTTAATTATTATAGTCTTGCAGAGCTAGCGAAGCAGGGCTATCCTATCGATAAGCTTCCTTTTTCTATTCGGATATTATTAGAAAATGCACTTCGCAACTATGACGACTTTGCTATTACTAAAGAGCACATAGAAACTTTAATAAATTGGAAGCCTGAAGCTAGTGATGAGGATATCCCTTTCAAGCCCGCTAGAGTGCTTATGCAAGATTTTACGGGGGTGCCAGCCGTAGTGGATATTGCAGCATTGCGTGCTGAGGTTGCCAGAAAGGGTAAGGACCCGGAAAAAATTAATCCACTAATCCCTGTAGATTTGGTTATCGATCACTCGGTTCAGGTTGACTATTTTGGAACAGACTACTCGTATGAAAAAAATATGGAGGAGGAGTATAGCCGAAATATGGAGCGATATACTTTCTTGAAGTGGGCACAAAATGCTTTTGACAACTTTAGTGTAGTACCTCCAGGTATGGGTATTTGTCATCAAGTCAATCTTGAGTACTTAGCCCAAGGAGTAATTGCAAAAGATGGCGAGCTATTTCCTGACACATTGGTAGGAACTGACAGCCACACCCCAATGGTAAACGGAATTGGAGTAGTAGGGTGGGGTGTAGGTGGCATTGAGGCAGAGGCTGCAATACTTGGTCAACCAATATACTTTATTATGCCACAGGTGGTAGGCTTAAAGCTACTGGTAAATTGCCATTAGGTTCCACCGCTACCGACCTTGTTCTTACTATTGCACACACACTGCGTAAACATGGTGTGGTTGGCAAGTTTGTTGAGGTATTTGGTGATGGATTAGACCATCTTTCGGTTCCCGATCGTGCTACTATTGGCAATATGTCCCCCGAGTTTGGTTCAACAATTACATATTTCCCTATTGATGACAAAACGCTTGACTATATGCGCAAGACCAACCGTCCTGAATCTGTTGTGCAGAGAGTTGAAGATTATTGTAAAGCCAACAAGTTGTGGCGCGAGAATATGGAACAAATAAAATACTCTTCGGTAGTAGAGTTAGATGTTTCAAAAGTAGAGCCAACTGTGGCAGGTCCAAAGCGTCCGCAAGATAAAATATTACTTCGTGATCTTAAGCCTAAGTTTATTGAACTTCTTGATAACTCATTTGGAAGAAAATATATCGATATTAGTGAAAGAGAATATAGTGAGATGAACAGTAAGGAGCTTGAGCGTCAGCTTACTAGTTGGAAATCGGAAGGGGGGAATAGCCAACCTATTGAACTAACATCTAAATCAAGAGAAATAACCATTGAAAAGGATGATACTAAGTTGAAGACTGTTTGGATAAATCGTGGTCACGATAAGTTTGAGCTTTCAGATGGTTCGATAGTAATTGCAGCAATCACATCATGTACCAATACCTCCAATCCATTTGTGATGGTGGGTGCAGGGCTTGTGGCACGCAAAGCGCGTGAAAGAGGAATAGATGTGAAGCCTTGGGTTAAAACATCTCTAGCTCCAGGCTCGAAAGTGGTTACTGATTATCTTGAGAAAGCAGATTTGATGAAAGACCTAGAGGCACTAAGCTTCCACCTTGTAGGTTATGGATGTACTTCGTGTATCGGCAATTCAGGTCCGCTCCCTACCAAAATTGGTAAGGCAATTGATGATGATGATTTAATTGTAGCTTCAGTGCTATCAGGCAATCGAAACTTCGAAGCTCGTGTGCATCCTAAGGTAAAGATGAACTTCTTAATGTCTCCAATGCTAGTTGTGGCATATGCAATTGCTGGTAGGGTGGATATAGATTTATTAAACGAACCAATCAGTTATGATAGAAATGAGGAGCCTGTTTATCTGAAAGATATTTGGCCAACTGATGATGAGATAAATGATATATTGAGTGAAGTTCTTTCGCCAGCTGACTTCGAGAATAGCTATGGTGAAATATTCAAAGGAAATGATATTTGGCAAAATCTAGAAGTGCCAACTGATCAAATATACAAGTGGGACGAAAAATCTACATATATCAAAGAGATACCTTTCTTTCACAATATATCCGAAGAACCACAGCCAGTTAAGGATATTACTGGTGCTAATGTACTTCTTCATTTGGGCGATAGTATCACTACCGATCACATTTCGCCAGCAGGGGCATTTAGTAAAAAATCTGCTGCAGGTAAGTATTTAATCGAACGTGGAGTGGATCCTCTTGAGTTTAACTCATATGGTTCACGCCGAGGTAATGATGAGGTGATGGTTCGAGGTACTTTTGCAAACGTAAGAATAAAAAATAAACTTGCTGACAGCGAGGGTGGATTCACCAAGTATTTGCCTACGGGTGAGGAAATGACTGTGTATGATGCAGCGCAAAAGTATAAGGCTGACAACACCCCATTGATTGTTCTTGCAGGTAAAGAGTATGGAAGTGGCTCGTCTCGGGATTGGGCAGCCAAAGGAACATTCCTACTTGGAGTGAAGGCTGTATTGGCTGAAAGCTATGAGCGTATTCATAGAAGTAACCTAATGGACTTAGGGGTATTGCCACTTCAGTATAAGGAAGGTGAAACGGCTGAAACTCTTGGACTAACAGGCAAAGAGAGTTTCGATATCACAGGCATTGCTCACGACTTGAAGCCACTTAAAGAGATAGACGTAGTGGCTACCGATGAAAATGGTAATAAGAAAACATTTAAAGCCATCGTGCGACTAGATTCAGCAATAGAAATTGAATATTATCGCAACGAAGGTATATTGCAATACGTACTTCGTCAGTTTTTGAAAGAGAGTTAATACCATTCAAGGTGCTAGTTTTAAAAAACCAGTCATGTCTCTATATTAATTAGAGATGTGACTGGTTTTTTTGGATACTCTTTTTTCGATATTTATAGTCTGCAAAGATTATTACATTAAAAGATATTGGGCTTAATTTCCTTTATGCCCCAAGCCTTAAATTCTTTTTGTCTCATCCAATACTTATGGAAAAGATGTTTAGACAAAATTTGAGAGACCAATTCCATGCAAAATAGATACTAATAATAGTTTTGTGGGTTTTATTTCATACGGAAAGCATGGCTGAAAAGTTTTTGAGGGATCCACGACGTACGGAAAATGGGCTAAAAAACTTTTCAGGGTTACTTTCCGCACAGATAATGAGCTGAAAAACTTTATGAATTTTTCAAAAACAATCTTTTTACTATATTAATGTGGAATAATGGGCATTATAATATTTCCTTGAATATCCTCAGGATATAAAGCACCCTCTTGCAATAATTGCTTAGCCATGTAGCGAATCATTTCTTTTAGCTTGCTTTTTTCAATAGCAGCTAGGTCGTTTCGCTCAAATGGATCTACGGCTAAGTTATAGAGTTCGTATGTCGGTTTGTTGGGAGTTTCTGGGTTATACCAATATATTACCTTCCATTCATTTTGACGAAATGATGTAAAATAGCTACCTCTATGTTCGTGAGGGAAGTGCATCAAGAAACTTTCCGATCTTTTTTTATTAGTTTTTCCTGTTAGTTGTTTTCGAAGATTAAAACCATCTATAATATGATTGTCTGAATTATCTATATCAGTCATATACAATACAGTAGGGTAAATATCCATCACTGTAGCCAGCTGAGTTTGAATAGCCTGCTGCTTAATTGGAAGTTTCCGTTGTATATCATTCTTATCATTAGGTTTGCCCCAGCTAACTAGTAGTGGAGCCCTTACACCTCCTTCATACTCGGCACCTTTTTTACCTCTAAGCGGGAAAGATGAAAAATGCCCCTTTTCGTGTCCCAGTGGTGCATCAGAGCCATTGTCACCTAAAAAGAAAATCAATGTATTTTCAGCAATACCCAAATCTTCTAGGTGGTCCATAATATCTCCAAGCGATTTGTCCATCCCCTCTACCAAAGTTGCAAA
>JAAYFB010000017.1 GCA_012728465.1 Proteiniphilum sp.
TGCATTGTTAGAAGGTGGAGAAGGAATAAAAACCAAATCGGTAAACGAATATTACAGAGTTAGAAATGGAGACAATTTAGGCCGAATAGCATCAAAAAATGGAGTGTCTGTAGCCCAATTGAAATCATGGAATGGATTGAAAAATGACAACATTTCTGTTGGTAAAAATATTATTGTGAAAAAGAATGTTGAAGTTATTGAGCCAGATCCTACAGAGCAATACCTAGCCAGCATAGATGCTCCTGATGACATTACTACTCAACCTAAAGAAGACTTAATGCTGAATGTAACAGAGATCATTGAGATTAACACTTCGCCAATTATACTAGAATAGTTCAGACTTTAAAAACACAAACTCAAATATCTTTCAAAACAGTATTTGTCAGCAATATGAACATAACGACTAAATGAAAAAAGCGCTTTCAGAATAACTGAAAACGCTTTTTGTAATATTATCAATCTATAAAAAAGCTATTAAGACAATGATACACGTTTGAATTCGGTAACCATTAAATCCTTATCGCTTTGTTTGATAAATTGTTCGATAGTCATTTTGTTGTCTTTAACATAGTCTTGTTGCAACAAAGTATTCTCTTTATAGAATTTCTGTAAAGATCCTTCTGCAATTCTATCAAGTAAGTGCTCAGGCTTACCACCTTCTGCAGCTTTCTCGCGAGCTATCTTAAGTTCTGTCTCTTTTACTTCTGCAGGTATAGTGTCAGCAGTAATAGAAATTGGGTTCATCGCTGCTACTTGCATAGCAACGTCCTTAGCTACGTCTTCAGACACAACTGATTTGTTGAAACCAACTATTGTAGCTAACATATTACCCATATGAATATATGAAACAACGTGCTCAGCATTGATAAACTCATATCTGCTCAACTCCATTTTCTCACCTGTAGAACCGATTTGATCGGTAATAATTTGCGAGATTGTTCTACCATCCACTTCAATATTTAATAGAGCCTCCAATGATTCTGGTTTGTGCTCGATTGCAGTATCAAGTATTTTTTGAGTTAAAGCAACGAAGTCAGCGTTTTTAGCAACAAAGTCTGTTTCGCAATTTAATGCTACTACTGCTCCGAAATTACCTACAACTTTTGCAAGAACACAACCCTCGCTAGCCTCTCTGTCTTCACGTTTAGCAGCTACTGCTTGTCCCTTCTTACGTATAATTTCTATAGCCTTGTCAAAGTCACCATCTGCTTCAGTCAAAGCACTCTTGCAATCCATCATTCCTGCACCTGTCATTTTGCGCAAGTGTTGGATATCTGCCATTTTAATTGCCATATTATACTCCTTTATTTTAAAAGTTATTATTATTAGTCTTCTTCAGTAGCAAATTTTCCGGCTACAGCTGCATTCAAAGCATCTTTATCTTCTTTCTTGATACGCTCTTTTTTCGCTACTTTCGATTTTCTTTCTCTTTTAGCACCTTCTTCATCAGCAGCCATCTCTTCAGCAGCATTTGCATCAGCCTTCTCAATCTTGCGCTCTTGCAATCCTTCTTTCATCTCTTCGGTGATGTATCCTAAAATCATTTCTATTGATTTTGTTGAATCATCATTTGCAGGGATTACGAAATCTATATTATCTGGACTTGAGTTTGTATCAACGATAGCAAAGATAGGAATTCCTAATTTGTTAGCTTCTCTAACAGCAATGTGCTCTTTCATAACATCAACTACAAAAATAGCAGAAGGTAGGCGAGTTAAATCTTGGATAGATCCTAACATAGTCTCTAGTTTTGCACGTTGACGAGTAATTTGCAATTTCTCACGCTTTGACAACGTTTCAAAAGTACCATCTTTTATCATTTTGTCGATAGTAGTCATCTTTTTCACTGCCTTACGAATAGTAGGAAAGTTAGTAAGCATACCCCCAGGCCAACGCTCTATTACATAGGGCATATTTACACCTTGTGCATACTTCTCAACCATTTCTTGCCCTTGCTTCTTGGTAGCAACAAAAAGAACTTTTTTGCCTGATTTAGCAATTTGTCTTAATGCAGCTGCAGCTTCTTCAGCTTTAGCAATAGTTTTGTGAAGATCGATGATGTGGATTCCGTTACGCTCCATAAAGATGTAGGGCGCCATTGCTGGATTCCATTTTCTTTTTAAGTGACCGAAGTGTGCTCCAGCCTCTAGTAATTGGTCAAATTCTAATTTTGCCATTTTGTTTTTTTGTTTTATTCGTTTACTTTCTTTTTCTTAGTCGAACTAGTATGGTAAGTTCCTCAACAATTCACATGAAGAGAATGTAGAGGAACGTCCATATAGTTTAGATACTAAACGTTATTAAGCAGTAAGAAGCTCCTTCCTCAAATATCTTTTCAAAATGATAAAATATTCGAGATTTAGAGAAATACTCAAACAGCCTCTGTGGTATATTAACGTTTTGAGAATTGGAACTTTCTTCTCGCTCCTGGTTGTCCTGGCTTTTTACGCTCAACAACACGTGGGTCGCGAGTCATAAATCCTTCAGCTCTTAATGCTGCTTTATCTTCTGCATTTACTTTCACCAAAGCACGAGCAATTGCTAATCTAGCAGCTTCTGCCTGTCCTTTAAAACCACCACCATGCAAATTGATTTTGATATCGTATTTATCTACAGCCTCAAGAGTGTTTAGAGGTTGCTTTACGATAAATTGCAATATAGATGAGGGAAAATAATTTTCGATTTCACGTTTATTTATAACGATTTTTCCAGTTCCTTCGCTCATGAATAAGCGAGCAACTGCGGCCTTGCGTCTTCCGATTGAATTTATTACTTCCATCTTATTAGTTGAGTGTATTAATGTCTAATTGTTTTGGCTGTTGTGCTTGATGTGGATGCTCTGCTCCCTCATATATGTATAAGTTTTTAAGTATAGCTGCACCTAATTTGTTTTTTGGCAACATACCCTTAATTACTTTGCGCACTAGTCTATCAGGACTCTGCTTCATCATATCCTCTGGAGTAGATACTTTCTGACCACCTGGATAACCCGAGTAGCGATAGTATTTTCTATCTGTCCACTTGTTTCCAGTAAGAACTACTTGCTCAGCATTGATAATAATTACGTTATCACCACAATCAACGTGTGGGCTGAAGCTTGCTTTGTACTTACCTCTCAACAACTTTGCTACTTTAGAACTCATGCGGCCTAATGTTTGTCCAGCTGCATCAATAACAACCCATTCTTTTTGAGCCGTTTCGTTATTAACGTGTTTAGTTTTGTAACTTAAAGTGTTCACTTTACTTTTTGTTTTTTAATCGTTTAAAAAATTCAGCATGAAAATAGCTCTCCGTTTTTGTCTGGCTAAGGGACTAAAAGGCAAATAAGAAACTATATATCAAACTATTATGAATGAATTTTTAATAATCGGACTGCAAAGATACAAAAGTTCAGCTAATTACCAAAAATATAAGAGTATAATAATCAAATGAATTGTATCGAATTCTGACTTCACAATTAATTCAAAGTCAATACACAGCGATTTTCAACAAAAATATATAGGACGAATAAAATATGAACTGTATTCGCAAAAAATAGGCTCTTATTTCACACACTAGCTCTTCATGAATAAAGATATTGTTTGTGTATTCACATAAGTCATTCATAAGAGAACAAAACCCCAAAGGGTATCATTACCTTATTTAGACTTTTGCAAATTTTGTGGATTAAACTCGCAAGCGTTACAACTACCACAAATGCCCGCCGATTTTTTGTTTGTAAAGAAAAAGCGATATACACCTCTAATCAATACGAAAGAGACACCTAGGCCTACCAGTATTACTATTATTAATTGAATATCCATAATACTTAAAACGATTTGATGTTACAAATAGTTCACAAATAAACTACCAACCTGATATACTACAAAAGCAAACAGCCAAGCCAAACCAGTAGAGTAAAACACACTAAATAGCGCCCATTTCCAACTATGCGATTCCTCCTTAATTGCGACAATGGTTGCTATACATGGAAAGTAAATCAAGGTGAACAACAAAAAACCTATCACCACCAATGGTGTAAATATGGGCGAGCCATCGGCATGTCGCTCGACATGCAACCTATCTTGTAGTGATTGCTGATTATCGCTATCACCAGTATATAACACTCCCATAGTGCTTATAACAATCTCTTTGGCAGCCATACCCGACAGCAAACTAACTGATATTTTCCAGTCAAAGCCTAAAGGCTTCATCACGGGCTCAATAAAGTGCCCTATCTTGCCGATATATGAATTGACTTGGTGATCTGTATTTTTTGCATATCTCAATTCTGTAATCATATTACTTTTATCTTCATCCGACAAAACAGATTCCTCTATCTGAGATATCTTCCTGTCGTAATCAGCATCGCGTTGCTTATCATACGGAAAGTATCCTAAGAACCAAATAATGATTGATGCTATCAAAATAGGACCTCCCATTTTCAGGAGATACATTTTTGAACGCTCCCACATATGTATTATTACAGACTTTATTGTAGGCATTCTAAAAGGGGGAAGCTCCATCACAAAGGGAGTATCTTCCTCTTTGAAGAAGCTTTTGCGCAACAACAAAGCAGTAATTACAGCTACTAATATGCCCACGGCATAAAGCCCTAACATAATAAGACTACCATGCTTTGCAAAAAATGCACTCACAAATAATATATACACTGGCAATCGGGCACTACACGACATGAAGGGAACAATCAGCATAGTAATCATTCTGCTATTTCGACTACCAATCATTCTGGTTGACATAATAGCGGGCACATTGCACCCAAAGCCCATGATTAGTGGTATGAATGATTTGCCATGAAGACCAATTTTATTCATTAGCTTATCCATAATAAATGCCGCACGAGCCATGTATCCCGAATCCTCCATAAAAGCTATGAAGGCATATAATATTACGATGTTGGGAAGAAACACTATCACCCCTCCCACTCCACCAATGATACCATCAACCAGCAAATCCTTTAAAGGACCATCAGACATCTGCCCCCTAATTGCATCTCCTATAATTGCAACCAAACCTTCTATCCACTGCATAGGATACTCGCCAAGCCTAAATGTGGCTTCAAACATTACCCACAGAAAAATAAAGAAAACAGGCAATCCAAAATACTTATTAGTAAAAACAGCATCCAAAGCATCAGTTCGCGCATGAATACTCTTTTTATCCTCAAATGTCTCTCTAAGTGCTCCTGATATAAATCCATATCTTGCATTTACAAATGCAGACTCCGCATCTTCTTTTAGAAGACGCTCCATGTAGCCATCCTCCTTATCACGACGAGCTAAGTATTCCTTTCCACGATCGAGACTTTTAATATCTTTCTCAACATACTCATCCCCTTCAAGTAGCTTTATACTTAAATATCTCATTGGCATACCCAGTCCTGACAACTGCCCATTAGCGGTGGATAGCTCACGACTCATCACACTAATCGATTTCTCCAAAACTCTGCCGTAAGGTATCGAAACAAAGCGAGGAGGCTCTTTGTCCTCAAATAAATTAATAACAGAATCTAGCAACTCGGGAATACCAGTACCCTTTTTGCCCACAGTAGGCA
>JAAYFB010000105.1 GCA_012728465.1 Proteiniphilum sp.
CAATACAATAAATATATAATTTGTGCTTATGTTATTATAAACTATATCGATACCTGCTACTAAGAATCCGTAGGAACTAGTAATATAGCATCAGCATATATTGGACCTTCACTAAGAGAACCATCAATAGTTAAAGAACCACTTTTACCTTTAGTAAAGTGATATACTCCTACCTTAGCCCATGAGTTTAGATTTTCTTTTGGTTTAATATATACAGTATCCATACCATTTGAATGCCTAATTGTTAATCCAAACGAACTTGCTATACTTGAATTTGGTGTACAAAAGAAATATAAATCATAAACTCCAGTTTCTTCAACAGTAGGTGCAAAAGTAAAATACATATCATGTTGCGTGTTAAATGTAAGCATATGACTATGTTTGTAACCTCCATAATTTTTAGCCCAACCTCCGGAGCGATTTATTTTATCAATTTCACCTTCATCAACCAATATTTCAGGTATACTACCATCCAGGTAAGGATCGTTCTTTAATAAAGTACGAAGCTTTTTAACGTCAATTTCCTGCACCGACTTATTTTGATCAATAGCCATAGCCGCGGCGACTCCAGCTGACTGCCCTAATACCATGAAGACTGGCTCCATTCTTATAGACCCGAAAGCAATATGACTTGATGACACACATACTGGCACCAGCAAATTTGTGCATTCCTCCCTCTTAGGTGTAATACTCTTGTAAGATATATGATAAGGCAAAAAGCCATGGAACTGTACATCCCCTTCATTCTTAACCATACCATTCACTACCAGACGTTGACAATTATGTGAATCCATACCATAAGCGGCCATTCCAATTCCATCTTCTACAAACTCAACACCTTGACAATTATTTTGCGTCATAATATATTCACCATTAAGTCTACGTGCTTCCCTTACATAAAGTTGTGTGGGAAAATAGTCATTGTCAACATATTCATCACGAGCCCATCCATATTGTGATATCTCATTTCTTAGCACTTCAGGCACTCGCACATCATGTGTAAGAAAATATAGTAACCCTTTGGTATATTCTTCATGCTCTCTCCATATACGTTCTCGCGTTTCATAATCACCTTCAGGATACTCATAGTTCATTCCGATCATGTCAGTTGAGAAAGCACCACGATTATTAACATCATATTTATCATCAGCATCAGTTACTTTTTTAATCAACAGATAATTGGAAATATCCGTAGATCCAGATACCTTGATAGCTCTAGCAAGCAGTTCATACTTAGTAGAATCATAAGACTCGGGACGAGTAAAAGGCACCATATTATTGGAATCTCTTGTCCAACAAAGTCTGAAATTATATGCTTGAATTGATTTATCACCGGTTCCGATAGATTCTAGTTGATTATCACTTAGTCCCCAGCAGTATCCACTTAATGAGTCACCTTCAATTATATAAGGATCAACTCCATCAGGAAACTGATGTCCAGTAAATTGTTGAACACCATTTAGAGTCTCATTGAATGTATCATTTGACTCTCTTCCGGTGAAATAAGACACTCCCGATTGAGCCATTAAATCACCTTCATAAGTGCAATCAATAAACTGTTTTGCACTAACTTTCATATGTGGTGTATGGTCGGGAACTAGTGCATCTTCTAATGTTATGGAACGGATTTGTTTATGTACAACAGTTGATAGAATAATACGCTTATTATAAATAACATCAATGTCTGCCTCCGCTATATACCTATCCATCAGTTCAAAGGCTGGAGTAGGTGCAAATGTCCATTTCTCAAACTTTCCATAATAATCGCCAAGAGCTCGATAGAATTTGCGTGCTAGACCTGATATGGCAAACTTATTTCCAATATCAGTTGCACCTAATCCTCCTGTAGTCATGCCACCAAGGTATTGTCCGGGTTCAATCAATATCACCTTTTTACCCATTTTACTGGCAGAATAGGCAGCGATTACACCCGAAGCAGTACCTCCATATACACATACATCGTAGGTTGTACTATTTTCTTTACACGACGTAAATAGTAATATGGCTGCAAGAAATGAAATAATGAATTGAAATATTATTCTCATTTACTTAATCAATTAGTAGTTTGGATTTTGTGTAATATTTGGATTTGCTTGTATTTCAGTTTCAGGAATTGGCCACACATAATCACGAGATGCGTTGAATTGTCTCTCATCAACTAATCTCATCTTATAGTCAACAGACTCTCCAGGTGCAGCAATTAATCCTTTATCGTAAAAAGAGTTGCCAAATTCATCCATACGAGGAACTACCGGATAAGTTTTTTTCATTCTACCTAATAAAGGCTCATTCAATACAGTTTCAGCCATTTTCCATCGTCTGATATCAAAAAGTCGTAGTCCTTCTCCTGCAAATTCCACCTTACGCTCACGACAAATAATCTGAAACAACTCCTCTGGGTTTGTTGTAGTTACCGCAGGCATATTTACACTCTTACGTCCTCTAACCTTATTAATAGCCTCAAGTACAGACTGATCTACTTGACCTGCTTTTACTTTTGCCTCTGCATATGTAAGTAATACCTCTGCATAACGAATCAAAATGGGATTTGTATCTGCATTGTTAGGATCTGTAGCGTCTTCAAGATTACAATATTTTCTAAAGCACAA
>JAAYFB010000106.1 GCA_012728465.1 Proteiniphilum sp.
CAAATAGCGGAAGAGAATCTACAAGTACAACCAGAAATGCAACAAGCAGTGGTAGAAACAGAGATGCAACAAGCACCTCAAGAGACAACTCTAGGACTAACAATAGTCAAACCCGCCCAGGTTCATCAAATAGAGAGGCAACAAGCACTTCGGGCACTCGCTCTCAAACAACTAATCAAACAAGAGAAAGCTCTGGCAATAGAGGCTCAACTTCTACAACACGTCAAACGCAAACAACGAGGGCTACAAGCCAAGGATCGTCAAATAGAAATCAAGGAACTTCTACAAGAACTCAGAGCACGAACAACAGACAAAATAATGAATCAACCACTCGCACTCAGAGTAGTAGCAATAGGAACTCAAATGTGAGAACCAACAGTTCTTCTAGTAGAGATAATAATAACAGCTCATCATCTGTTAGATCTTCTCAAAGCTCTTCAAGCAGAAGTAGTGACAGCAAGTCAAATAGTAATACTAGAAGCAGTGACAATAGCAGCAGAAGCAGAAATTCAAGTGGACGAAACAGATAAAGTTAAATTATAGCAGATAAATAAAAGAATGTGTGTTTAATTGAAAAGGCCGTTCTCCAAATTAAGGAGAACGGCCTTTACTTTTTTTATTTGTAACGAGAAACTAATCGTTTAGATATTCACTATTTTGCATAGCTTACAGCTCTTGTTTCTCTAATAACAGTAATCTTAACCTGTCCAGGGTAAGTCATTTCTGTTTGAATCTTCTTAGCTAAGTCTGCTGATAGTGCTTCAGTCTCTTGATCGGTTAGCTTATCAGCACCAACAATAACACGAAGCTCGCGACCAGCCTGCACTGCATAAGTCTTAATAACACCAGGATAAGAAAGAGCTAAGTTTTCTAAGTCATTCAGTCTCTTCATGTATGCCTCCACTATTTCGTGACGAGCACCTGGTCGAGCACCAGAAATAGCATCACACACCTGAACGATAGGCGCAAGCAATGTTGTCATTTCCATCTCATCATGATGAGAACCAATAGCATTGCATATATCGGGCTTCTCTTTATACTTCTCTGCAAGCTTCATACCAAGCAACGCGTGTGGAAGTTCTGGCTCATCATCTGGCACTTTGCCAATATCGTGTAAAAGACCAGCACGCTTTGCTTTCTTAGGATTCAACCCTAGCTCTGAGGCCATAATGGCACACAAGTTAGCCGTTTCACGAGAGTGTTGCAACAGGTTTTGCCCATATGAAGAACGATACTTCATCTTTCCTATCAAGCGAATAAGCTCAGGATGCATACCATGAATTCCCAAATCTATAACTGTGCGCTTGCCTGTTTCAACTATCTCGTCATCTATTTGTTTCTTAACTTTAGAAACAACCTCCTCTATTCTAGCTGGATGAATACGTCCATCAGCAACAAGTTGATGAAGTGCTAGCCTAGCAATTTCTCTACGCACGGGGTCAAAACCAGAGAGTACAATAGCTTCAGGCGTATCATCAACAACAATCTCTACTCCAGTAGCAGCTTCTAGAGCTCTAATATTTCTCCCTTCGCGACCAATTATGCGACCTTTAACCTCATCAGACTCAATGTGAAATACAGTTATTGAGTTCTCTATAGCTGTTTCGGTAGCAACACGCTGAATAGATTGTATCACAATCTTTTTTGCTTCTCTGTTAGCATTAAACTTGGCCTCTTCGATAATCTCTGTAACATATGACTGAGCATCAACCTTTGCCTCGTCCTTAATTGTTTCTACAAGACGCTCTTTAGCATCTTCGGCAGAGAGACCAGATATCTCTTCAAGCTGCTTCACAGACTTTTGATATAACTGCTCAATAGCATCATTTTTTACTGCAAAAATCTCTTTCTCTTTTTCAAGGTTTTCACGTGTACTGTCAAGCTTGCTACGAGTACTGTCAATCTCACTAATCTTTTTGTTCAACTCCTCTTGGCGTTGTGTTAAGCTCATCTCACGTTGCTTCAATCTATTTTCACTTACTTGCAATCTAGAGCTTCTCTGATTAGCCTGCTTTTCAAGTTCTGCTTTCATCGTAAGAGCCTCCTCTTTGGCCTCAAGCAGTTTGTTTTTCTTTATAACTTCGGCATCTTTCTCAGCATCACTCAATATATTTTGAGCTTTTGAGTTTGCCATCTTACCAGTTACATACCAAGCCGCCACAGCTCCGATAAGTAATCCGACAATAATTCCTATAACTATTCCCATATTTATTATTTTAAAAAGTAATTATATAATATCCCTCGAAACTATGTGAAACAACACATAAAAATGAATTATATATATCAAGAGATAATTATTTCAGTTCCATAATTGTGTAATTGTTATTGTACAAAAAAAGCACTCTAGCAGACGAAAAATCATCTACATAAAGTGCGAAACGGCATAGTGACATAGACTAATTGGTATAATCTATAATTATTATTTCAGATAATTATTAAGTTCCTCTATCAGTGAGCCAATAGTATTCTCGTAGGGGCGCGGATCAATCTTATTATACTCTGTATAACTCTCACCTAGCACCTGAATAGCAGACATAATCAGTAAATCGATTGTAGATAATTCGGGATTATCGCCATAACTAATTTTATATCGGTTCAATTTATCATCAAGGACTTTGGCAGCCTTTCGGTAAACTTCCTCTTCCGAACGGTTAATTCTAAGTGGAAACACGCGGCCGTCAACCCTCAATGTTATCAATAATTTATCGTCGCTCATAGCATAAATTGTTTATAGTTTATATATTCAGCAAATTTATGCACTTATCAACCTCTCGCACTAATCTAGATAGCTGTTCTTTGGCCACATCCACATCCACTGATGCGGCAGTAATAGTTCGGGCCACTTTTAAGCTATCATACTTTTTTGTCAACTGCTCAAGCTGCTGCTCCTTCATTTTCAATTGTGCCATAGTGGCATCAAGCTTAGTTTGTAGCAGTTCATTTTCCCCTCTTAATGTATCGCATAAGAACATTACTTGCCTTACACGAAACTCAAGATCATTCAGCAACTTTTTTTTATCGTCAGCCATAAATAACAAAAACTCACGCAAATATAGTCATTGCTTATATTTTTCACAACTTTTTGCAAGCTATTCTTCGTTATTACATGCAAATAATTTCTTTTGTATATTTATCTATTGAGAATTTGTATATTTGAGATTTAAATATAATTTGACTACACAGATTTGAACTGTAAGGTAATTTTTCGAGTTAGAGATGATAAAGATAAGTATCAGCAACGATATATTAGATGTGTGCCCACATTTTAGCTTTAAAGCGATTGAATGCAATGTAATTAATAGCAAATCAAACAACAATCTATGGGAAGAGATTGAAATATATTCTAAAGAGATTACGAGCAAATACAAAATTAGCGACATCAACAAACGCCCTACCATACTAGCAACTAGGCAAGCATATAAGGCTTTGGGCAAAGACCCAAATAGATACCGACCATCAGCCGAGGCATTATGCAGAAGAATTGTAAAGGGGATGCCCCTTTACAAGATTGATACTTTGGTAGATTTAATCAATCTTGTATCAATTAAATCAGGATATTCCATTGGTGGATTTGATGCTGACAAAATAGTAGGAAGCCTCTCACTAGGAGTAGGCAAAACGGGTGAGCGATTTGAAGCAATTGGACGCGGTCAGCTTAACATAGAAGGGCTGCCTGTATATCGAGACAACATTGGAGGCATTGGCACTCCAAGCAGTGATGAAGAGAGAACCAAGATAACTGCTAACACCTCTCACTTATTAATAATAATAAATGGTTACTCGGGCACAGATGGATTATCAGAGACATCTAATTTTGCAATAGAGCTACTGAAAAAGTATGCTGAAGCTACAGAAATAGCGGTGCAAACAATCGAATAAAATTCTCATCGAAATTAAATTGATATTCTCTTTTTTAGTGACTAGTTCCTTCAAATAGATCACGATTATCCCTTGTCTGCTCTTGACTTCTTTTGTAGTTATTGAAAGTATAGCTTACAGACAATGTAATCTCTGGATAACGAGGTCTGATATGAGTAAACGATGACAAGTCGGCTGTCGTAATTTCATTTCTATAGCTAGCCGAATTAAATATATTACGAAACGATAACGTTGCCTGCAAATTGGGATTATACACTTGTTGTCTGACGGCTAGGTTTACAAACCAAAACGACTCGGAGCGACCTTGCGTAGTGACGGAGGGACCCACAAAGTTCCCGTCTATCTGAATGCGAGTATTTTTATGAACACGAAAAAGATTATTAAGTGTAAAATCATAGTTTGCGCTAGTCTCCTTTTTGCCACCAGCTTGCAAATCATTAATAACTTTATAGTAGTAAACGTTACCATTGAGGCTAAGCTCCCACCACTTTTTAAGTTTCAACTGAGTATTCAACTCAAGGCCTAGCGAGTAATCATTTCCCACGTTGGCCATAGAGTCCAACGTGACACCTGCCTCGTATGGAATACGAAGTCGCTCTATTTTATCTTTACGCGAACGATAGAACACTGTAGATTGAAACACATTTTCTCCTAAATTCTTTTTATACATTAATTCAAAAGAATTTATATACTCAGGTCGAATATCAGCATTACCAATTTGAGCAGTATAATAATCTTTGTACGTAATATATGGCTCCATATAGAAAAGTTGAGGGCGATTGGTGCGGTATGAATAAGCTAGAGTGAGGTTCTGCTCTTTTGGCATATTATATCCCACGTGTACTGATGGAAAAAGCTCGAAACGATTTACAGTTCGGTTTGACCCTTCTATGGAGCTACGTAGAACTCGATGAGTGTGTTCGCCCCTAATGCCTACTTGTGCATCAAAGTTTTTATAGCTATCAGATCCAATCAAGTAAGTAGAATGTATCCCTCGCTGAAAATAGAATGTATTATAGATATCTTCGCGCCAATAAAACTCCTGCTTTACTGGATTCCAAAACTGCATACTATAATCACCATCTTCAAGATATGAGAAATATTGATATCCTCCTTCAAATTTTCCTGTTTCGCTATAGGGCAATGTATAATCTATATTAGCTTGCGTGGTCCAACGTATTTCAGCTTCCCATGCACGATGACCTTGCTCGCGTTGGTTATTTTGGTTAAAAAGATCGCTTTCGAAATATTCCAAAGCACCACCTTCATATCCTAGCATAAAACTCCCTGTGAGCTCGTGCCCTTTATCATTAAACTTATGATCAAAGCCTATCTTGCCTGAGTTTACAGTCGAGTGCAAGTCATAATTATCTATACTATTATAATTATTTGATATAGGCTCCTCATTTTCCTCCGAGATGGTCTCCGAGTAGGCCAATTTACCTATCCTAGTAATTTTGTTGTGCACAATCTCTAGCTCTGCACTTACAGATGTTTTAGGAGAAATGGCATAGCCAACTCCGCCCTTCAATCCATAATGATAATTCTTGCTTCTTCGAGGGCCATCGGAAATTGAAGTGGTCGTCAGGCCATCTACAATCGTCTTTTTTTGTTGATGGAAATCACTTTCTCGTATAGGTTGATTCCAATGCCCTGCTAGGTGCCATTGTAGTTTATTATGTTGTTGCGACAACATAAAGTCGGCACCATTAGACAAAGTAGAGCTACCATAAATATTGGCTATTCCATTAATACCTTTCTGACTTTTTGTTTTAGTGATAATATTAATCATGCCAACCTCACCATCTGTGTCATATCGAGCAGAGGGAGTAGTTATTATCTCTATATTTTCAATCTGCCCAGCTGGGATTTGCTGCAAAGCCTGAGAGCCCGAATAAAAACTTGGCTTTCCATCTATATAAACTCTGAAGCCACTGCTACCCCTAAATGTTACTTCACCATCAACTCCCACTCGTATAGATGGTGTATTTTCAAGAATGTCAACAGCGGTGCCTCCACTTCCCATCAAATTGTTTGATGCATCTATAATCCTTTTATCCAATTTGTAGATTACCTGTCTTCGAGACGCTTCAACAACCACTTCCGCTAAACCTATCTCCAAAGGCTGTAGTTTCACAACACCAATATTAAAAGTAGGAGTAGAGGAATTTATTATGATAGGCTCGTGTGTAAATATATCGTAGCCAATTAGTCGTATCATAAGTGAATACTCCCCCGCATCTATGTTGGCAAATCTAAATTGTCCATTTGATTCTGATGAAATGTTATCAATAACTGTTTTCGTTTCTTTATCCAATAAAATAACATCAGCATATTCCACAGGCTTACCAGTGACTATATCTTCAACGGAGCCACTAATTTGTGCTGTTGCAGTAGTGATAACAGCTGAACATAACAAGAGAATAATAGTTGCGAGAATATGAGTACGTTTCATATCAAAAATGTTTAATACATAAAAGTGAAATAATAACAGATGTAGATAAATCTATTCTTTTGCATCATATGCTTTGTCAGTTATACAACAAGTTGTGTCTGCTATTTTGATCTTATGTATCGTGTTTTAAAAAGATTGAGGTACAAATATAGTTAATAATTCGACAATAAAAGTTCAACTAAAATACGAACATACTCTACCGAGCATTTATGTTGCTATAATCCTCATGGCTTGGATACTTATGTAATCAATCAACTCTCTTTGCTAAGCACAATCCTAAATGTTGTAC
>JAAYFB010000107.1 GCA_012728465.1 Proteiniphilum sp.
AACGACATTAAAGTTGAGGATGATGAAATGCAACAATTTGCTATTGAAGTAGCGCGTGCACAATTTGCTCAATATGGAATGAACAACCTAACCAATGATATGCTTGCTAATTATGCACAGAGCATGCTACAAGATGAAGGAACATCAAGAAATATGTTCGACAAAATTGTAGAGAACAAAGTTGGAGATTGGTTGAAAGAGAAAATCAAACTTAACATGATAGAAATACAATCAAAAGAGTTTGAAGAAATGCTTCAGAAGCAAAATGCAACAGAAGAAGCTGCAACTGAAATAGCAGATGCTATATCTGAAGAAGCAAACACAGAAGAATAGTTTTAAACAAAGCTAAATAGGATGTTATCACCTGTCATCTATAAATAATGGCATGCTATTTGCAGTCTATAAAAAGTATGACAGTAATATTATTAACATCGCATCAGTTTAATAGCTGATTGCTAAACAAAAAACATTATGCAAAACGATTTTAAAAAATATGCAGTAAAACATCTAGGGATGAGCAGCAACCGTCTAGATGGATACGCTAACTATATTAATGCAAGTGGTGGATATATTTCACCAACCATTATTGAAGAGCGCCAACTAAACGTTGCACAAATGGATGTATTCTCACGCCTTATGATGGATAGAATTATATTCTTGGGCACTCAAATTGATGATTACACTGCAAATGTTATTCAAGCACAGTTATTATATCTAGACTCTGCAGATCAGGGTAAAGACATTTCGATATACATTAACTCTCCTGGAGGATCAGTATATGCCGGTTATGGAATATACGATACTATGCAATTTATTTCTAGTGATGTAACTACTATCTGTACAGGTGTAGCAGCATCAATGGCTGCCGTTCTTCTAGTATCTGGAACAGCAAAGAAAAGATTTGCACTCACTCACTCTCGTGTTATGATTCATCAGCCACTAGGTGGAGTACAAGGACAGGCATCAGATATTGAGATAACAGCTCGTGAAATAGCAAAAGTAAAGAAAGAGCTTAATACTATCATCTCAAATCATACAGGAAGGCCCATTGAGGATGTAGCTCGTGACTCTGACCGTGATTTCTGGATGAGCGCGGAAGAAGCTAAAGAGTACGGAATGATTGATGATATTTTAATAAAAAAGTAAACTAAACAAATATGTAATCACGGAGTAGGACAACACATGTATTACTCCGTGTTTTAATTTATAATACGAATGGCAAAAAAGACGAACAATAGTAGCAGCTGTAGTTTTTGTGGTAGAGGTGAAGCAGAAGTGAACATGCTGATTTCTGGAATTTCTGGCTATATATGTGATACATGCTCAAATCAAGCACACGAAATTGTGGCCGAAACAATTAAAGAAAACAAAGCAGTACCTGACATCAACTTTGACACACTACCAAAACCTAGAGAAATAAAAGAGTTTCTTGATCAATATATTATTGGGCAAGATGACGCTAAACGCTACCTATCTGTTTCAGTTTATAACCACTACAAACGAATCCTGCAAAAGGTATTGAGTGATGATGTGGAAATAGAAAAATCAAACATAATTATGGTTGGTGCTACTGGTACGGGAAAAACCCTGCTAGCACGCACCATAGCTAAGCTACTTAAGGTGCCATTCACTATTGTAGATGCAACTGTGCTTACAGAAGCTGGATATGTGGGAGAAGACATAGAGAGCATATTGACACGATTGCTACAAGTAGCCGATTATGATGTTGCAGCTGCAGAAAGAGGTATTGTATTTATTGACGAAATTGACAAAATAGCTCGCAAAAGTGACAATCCATCCGTAACCCGCGATGTTAGTGGAGAGGGCGTGCAGCAAGGACTATTGAAGCTATTAGAAGGTTCGGTAATAAACGTACCACCACAAGGAGGAAGAAAACATCCCGAACAAAAAATGATACAAGTAAACACTAAAAACGTATTATTTGTATGTGGAGGTGCTTTTGACGGTATAGAAAGAAAAATAGCACAACGTCTTAATACAAGAGTTGTGGGATATTCAGCAAAAGCAAAGAACCAAAATATCGACCACAGTAATATGCTTCAGTATATTACTCCTACAGATCTTAAATCATTCGGATTAATACCCGAAATCATTGGTAGGCTGCCAATTTTGACATATCTTGAACCACTAGATAGAGATGCACTATTGCAAATCCTTACAGAGCCAAAGAACTCTATAATAAAGCAATATGAAAAACTATTCTCAATCGACAATATAAAACTGACATTTGACAAAGATGTTTACGAATATATTGTTGACAAAGCAGTTGAATTCAAGCTAGGGGCTAGGGGTTTGAGATCTATAGTGGAAACTATAATGATTGATGCAATGTTCCACTCTCCGTCTGAGAACAAAAAGAAAATAAATATCACATACAAATATGCTGTTGAACAATTTGAGAAATCAGACATACATAGCCTACGAATAGCATAACATAACAATCATATTTGCGCCCATTTTTTTATAATTCAATTATAAAAAGGGGGTTCTATTGTCTAATTTTAAAAAAAGTTTCTTTTAACATTGAGAATTTGCTTATTCAAGCTATATCATATAATTTAGTCATAATATTTTTTTGAATTAGATTAGTTTTGAAATATAAAATACTTTCATACATTTGTAGATACCAACGAATAAGAACAAATTTATTTTTCAAAGCGCATTATGCCCCTAAATATGGAAATACAAGAAAATCTGAAGAAAGGTTTAAAGCAGTATTTCGGATTCGACACTTTTAAAGGCAATCAACAACCTATAATAGAGAGTGTACTATCCGATAATGACACATTTGTGTTGATGCCTACTGGAGGAGGTAAATCGCTTTGCTACCAATTACCGGCCCTTCTATCAGAAGGTACAGCTATAATAATCTCTCCACTAATTGCATTGATGAAAAATCAAGTAGATGCGATGCGCAACTTTAGTGAAGAAGATGGAATAGCACATTTCCTAAACTCGTCTCTAAACAAGTCGGAAATAGAAAAGGTAAAGAGTGATGTAGTGTCAGGAAAAACAAAACTCCTTTATGTAGCACCCGAATCGCTTACAAAAGCTGAGAATATTGAGTTCTTCAGAAAGATTACAATATCGTTTTATGCAGTCGATGAAGCCCACTGTATTTCAGAATGGGGACATGATTTTAGACCAGAATATAGACGAATAAAACCAATAGTAAACGAAATTGGTGCAAGGCCTATAATAGCACTTACTGCTACGGCAACACCAAAGGTTCAACACGATATCCAAAAAACATTAGGAATGTTGGATGCAAAAGTTTTCAAGTCATCTTTCAACAGACCTAATTTATATTATGAAGTAAGAACCAAAACAGAAAATATAGACAAAGAAATTATAAAATACATATTATCACAAGGACGTAAGTCTGGAATAATTTATTGTTTGAGCCGAAAAAGAGTAGATGACTTTGCGCAGATACTTCAGGCGAACAACATTAGCGCACTACCCTATCATGCTGGCATGGATGCTGCATCAAGAAGTGAAAATCAAGACGCATTTCTTATGGAAAAGGTAGATGTTATTGTTGCAACTATTGCCTTCGGAATGGGAATAGATAAACCTGACGTGAGATATGTAATCCATTACGACATTCCTAAAAGTTTGGAGGGTTATTACCAAGAAACAGGAAGATCGGGTCGTGATGGTGGCGAAGGGAATTGCATAGTATTCTATAGCAACAAAGATTTACAGAAACTAGAGCGCTTTATGCAAGGCAAACCAGTATCTGAACAGGAAATAGGCAAGCAACTGCTTTTAGAAACCGCTGCATATGCCGAAACCACTATTTGTCGTAGAAAAATGCTATTGCACTATTTCGGAGAAAATTACAATGAACCAAATTGTGGTAATTGCGATAATTGTTTAAATCCAAAAATTAAAGTGGAAGCTAAAGAGTTACTTATTACAGTTTTAGAGGCCGTTACTGTGCTTAAAGAAAAGCATAAAGCCGATTATTTAATCAACTTTCTGATCGGGAACGAAACATCCGAAATAGAAACATTTAATCACAACAACCTAGAGGAGTTTGGCTCTGGTTCTGACGAAAGCGAAGGAACCTGGGAAACTGTGATTCGTCAATCATTATTAGATGGATATCTTAGTAAAGATATAGAAAACTATGGTATCCTAAAGATTACAAAAAAGGGAAAAAGCTTTTTGAAAAAACCCGTTTCATTCAAAATAACTAAAATTGAAGATGAAGATGAAATGGATATGGCTGACTTTGAGTCGGAAGATGCAATAATGTCAGGTAGTGGTAGCTCAGGTTCTACAGACCCTGTACTTTTCTCAATGATGAAGGACTTGAGAAAAAAGATAGCTAAAAAGCAAAATGTACCCCCCTACGTTGTTTTCCAGCCTGCATCACTTGAGGCAATGGCGACTTCATATCCAATCACTTTAGAAGAACTACAAAATATTCCAGGAGTTGGATCAGGTAAGGCAAAAAGATATGGCAAAGAGTTTATCGAACTCATCAAAACACACGTAGAAGAAAATGATATTATACGTCCCGAAGATCTACGAGTAAAGACTGTTGCAAATAAATCAAAGTTAAAGGTTTCTATTGTTCAGGGTATCGACAGAAAAGTAGCTCTTGATGATTTAGCTGAATCAAAAGGAATAGATTTCAATGAAATGCTTTCGGAAATTGAAGCTATCGTATATTCAGGAACTAAAATTAATATAAGCTACTTCCTAGAAGAAGTAATGGATTATGATACTGTGGATCAAATATATGAATATTTTAGAGAAGCGGATAGTGACAATCTAGAAGCTGCAATGGAAGAACTTTCTGAATTTGATGAAACTGAGATTCGCTTAGTTAGAATTAAATTTTTCTCTGAAATGGCAAATTAAAAAACCATTTAAAACCTTATAGCACTAATAACCGTTTATAGGGTAAATAGAAAAGAGAAAATATTCGGAGAGGACAATTATATATGAAGTATTTAATGGATATAAATAGCCCAGCAGACCTCAAAAAACTTAATACTGAACAGTTAATTGAGGTTTGTGAGGACTTGAGAGAGTTTATTATTGAACAACTTTCTCTTAACCCAGGGCATTTTGCATCAAGTTTAGGAACAGTAGAGTTAACAGTTGCCCTACATTATTTATACAACACACCATATGACAGATTGGTTTGGGATGTAGGTCATCAAGCATACGGTCATAAAATATTGACAGGAAGGCGCGACCTATTTCACACAAATAGAAAAATGGGCGGACTATCTGGATTCACTAACCCCGCAGAGAGCGAGTATGACTCATTTGTAGCTGGTCATGCATCAACATCAGTCTCAGCAGCATTAGGCATGGCTGTGGCTGCATCACTCAACAAAGAGAACGATAGACATGTAGTTGCTATTATTGGAGATGGATCTATGAC
>JAAYFB010000018.1 GCA_012728465.1 Proteiniphilum sp.
TGCCATATCAGCACCAGCTTCAAGCAATCTATCTTTGCCAAACGAGGTAGTCATGCCAACAACGGTGCAACCTGCAGCTTTGCCTGCCTTGATGCCATTTATAGAGTCTTCGATTACAAGAGTTGTGCTAGGTTCTGATTTTGTGCGTTCTAGTCCTAGCAAGTATGGTTCGGGGTTGGGTTTATGCCTGTTAGTGTCCTCTTCTGCCACAATGGCATCAAAGTATTGTGTATGATCTAATACTCTATCTGCTTTAGCCACAGTTAGTTTTGCTGAAGAGGTGACAAGTGCTGTTTTAAGTCCTTTGTCTTTTACAATATCTATAAATTTATCAACCCCTTTTATATATTGAAGGTTTTTAGAGATAATGTCATATTGTCGGTGCTTCTCGGCAAGCATTTCTTCTTCGGTGTGTTTGTTACTCACCTCATTGTATATATATTCAAAAAAAGATTCGTCAGATCTACCAACGAACTCAAGCATCGCTTCATCGCTTATTTTAATACCATATTTAGCTAGCGTAATTTCAAAAGCCTCGATGTGTAACTTTTCGGAATCAACAACGATTCCGTCCATATCGAAAAGTATAGTTTTTATATTCATTTTTAAATTCTAGTTGATTGTATTCAAGTGATACAACAACGAGGGTGTGTAAATGTTTGTTTATTTCTTCCGCTCTAATGGTCGTCCACCAAAACCAAACGAAAGGGTTATTGATTGTTGATTGCCTTGAAATAGAGGGTTGGTTTTTTCAAAATTGTATATTTTATATTTATACCTTAATGATAGTCTGCCATAGGAAGATTTTTTTGACTTGGACGAGTATAATTTATAATCTACTCCCATGCCTATTTGTGGAGAGAAAGTATTTAATTTAAGACTCTGCAAATTTGGATCATTCTTTGTGTCTTCTGTTGGAGCAGAGATGGCACTAAACCCAATTCCAGCAAAAGGATAGATACTCCATCTTCTGTTTTCAAATGGGATATATCCTGCATTGAGAGCAAATGTGGCAAAAGTAGCAGAGGAGCCTTTTTGCCAAATAGTATTGTTAATTTCAATATCTTTTTTTAATGAGCTGGCTACAAGTCCAATTTCAAGTTGCCCAAAGAGTTGTCTGTGTCTATATTCAAAGCCCATGTCTAAGCCAAAGCCTGAGTTGCCGAAAGTGTTTTTAAGTTCTCCATTATTCAATACTGGTCCTATACCAATATCCCAATAAAACCCCCACTTTGCCTCGCCAAACTCAAAGCGAATATTTTCTCGCACCACTTTCTCATATGGACTATCGGGATAGTTTGCCAAATATTCGTTGGCTAGTTTGTTGACGCTTTCCGTATGTTCATCTCGCTCGGATTGAGAAGGCGAATAATAAGCCATTTCACTAAGCAATAGAATAAGGAATGCTTTATCCATTTCATCGTCCACATTTTCTTTAATGTCTATGGCAAATATGTCATTGAACTGCAAAGTGTTTTCAATAAGTAAAGTGCCTAAATTATCCGTTTGGGCAGAGGTATATACATTTTGTGAAACTTTTTGATTGATGTCTAATTGCTTCATGAAAACTAAAAGCTGTTCGTATTCTCTCAAAGCGAATAATAAATGTATGTACTCCGAATTATAGAATGCTTCTGTAATTGCTCCATTAAACTCATCGAGTAGTACATCTTTTACTTTAGTAGCTTCGATAATGTTCCCATCCTTTATATGGGTGCCTAAAAGTCGTCGTGCTTTGTTCACAAAGGCAAATTCTGACTCTTGATAATTCATTATTTCACTTCTAGTGTCTTCTTGTGAGAAAGTTTCTACAGTTGCAAATAAGAATACAACCAAGATAAAGAGGTGTTTTAGTTTCATATAAATGCGTATTAACTAGTTTGTGCTTATTTCTTAATTTTCTGTTTGCAAATATATGCGATATGTTTCACATAATTTATAATTATATGGATTATTATCTTAGCTCTTTTTTCTAACACTTTGAAATATTAACCAACCAGCTGCAAGCACTATAATCAGCATAGCCACATACGCAATTCCATCAGTAACCATTATGCTTGTAGGTTCAAATTTGAACTCAATGGTGTGGTCTCCCGCAGGTATTGGTAGTGCTCGCAAAGTATAGTTTACACGCAACATCTCTACAGGTTCGCCATCAATGGTTATTTGCCAACCCTTTGGGTAATATACTTCCGAAAATACCGCTAGCTCTGGCTTGCTTGACGATGATTTGTATGTTAGAATGTTTGAATCGTATGATATTAGCTCAATGCTTGAAGCAGAGTCTTTAGGTGTTACATTAAAACCATCGAGCACCGACTTAAACTTACTATCGGCCACTGCCTGTGTGTGTAAGTTGATTGTTGACAAAGCATCAATTTCGTCATCAGCATTATCCACAAACTGTATCTCGTCCACAAACCAAGCATTGCCCATTGCATATGGGTTCTCAATTGGTATGGTTCCTTCCTGCCCTGGCATAATCACCCATTTAGCATTTAGCATATTAAGCACCTTAAAGCCATCTGCATTTACTGAGTCTAGGGTGCCTTGTGTGTTGATAATGTCTTGTTGCAGTTGCATCATCTCTTGGCTAAGATGTATATCTATAATATCTTGGTATCTGCGAAGTTTAGCTGCATGATATCCACCAATAACTTTGTGATAATATGGAGTTACGCCATCGTTGAAGGTGCTAGTAGCCATATTCAATACTCGGTAGTATAGTGTAGGATCTTGCAAAATGTATTCATCAGTTTGTGTTTTTGCAAACATTTGCTGTTGGTTTGATTTTGGTGTGAAGTCACTATCATTTAAATATCGTTTGTTCACATCCCACATGTCAGCCAAGCAAAGTACAAGTATTGCTGCAATGGCCAATTGCGGTTTCAACTTTTTGCTTAAAAATAGCCACACAATTGCACTGCCAACGATAATGATAATGAAACTCCTCCATGCATCTGACGAGAACATCGATACTCGCATCTCTTGCAAGTTAGATAATACTGGCTGAATGTGTTCGGCTGGTAACGACTGTAGTGCTTGTATCTCTTGAGCCGAAACGAATGATGAGAAAAATAGGGTGGGAGCCACTGCGAATAGTAACGAGAAGCCACCAGTAACTCCTAAACTAGTGTAAAGTGCTTTTTTGTTAGCTAACACTGCCGATGGTTTTTCTATAATCTCCTTTAGTGCAAGCATTGCAAGCAAGGGTATGGTAAATTCTGCCACAACAAGTATTGACGATACCGTTCTAAATTTATTGTACATGGGTACATAGTCGATAAAGAAATCGGTGAGTGGCATAAAGTTCTTACCCCACGACAGCATTATTGAGAATATTGTGCCTGCAAGCAAAGCCCACTTCATAGGTCCTTTTACAATAAACAAACCAAGAATAAACAGAGCCATCACAAAAGCACCAACATACACAGGCCCTGATGTTCCTGGCTGATCTCCCCAGTACTGACCTATTTGTTGATAAAGCTGTTGGTATTCGGGGCGTGCCTTTTTCATTGCCTTCTCGTTGTGAGACAATGGCACCGATGCGCCTCCCTTAGTGTTGGGGATAAGTAGAGTCCACGTTTCGCCCACGCCATAGCTCCATGCAGTGATATAGTCGCGCTCGAGACCATTCTCCGATTTGTTCTCGCTACCGTGGTGTGATAGCTCCGACTTGCCACGCATTGTCTCTTTCGAGTATTCGTATGTGTGGTATAGGTTGCTAACATTGGTTGCAACACCGATCAATCCCGCAACAACTATAA
>JAAYFB010000108.1 GCA_012728465.1 Proteiniphilum sp.
ACTCCACGCACAGTGAGCATTATTACTTTAAGAGTATTGTGAAAAAAGTTTTTCTTACCCGAGAAGTTTTCAGGATTAAGGCGCCAGATATCATAGGTTAGAAAATGTATCCACTCCCTTATTTTTATTTGAACACGCTGTATGAAGTTGGGCTTCTCCTTATCTTCATCATAAATGCGTTTCTTCTTTCTACTATAATCAGTCATAGTAATATTATTTATTTTTCATTTCACTTTCTGATTTTCTTCAAAAAGTATTTCTTCTTTAATCCAACTTTGATATCTTCAGAATAAAGCATTTTTATGACCTCTCTTTCTTGTGGTGGTATTATATTTTCCTTTTGAAAAGTTATAAAATCATCATTAGTGTCTAAAACCAAATCGTATTTTGATAGATTTATCTTAGATGGATCATCAAAAAACTCTTTAATAATAAAGCTATTTATACCCATAATATTATAAAAAGGATATCTGTTTTCAGGATGAGCTAACCCGATAGCATGACACATTTCATGAGGCAAAACGGACAAACTATTTTTTGTAGTATATACATCTGCTTTGCATATTGATTCAGAGAATAAATTAAAATGATTTACTTCTGTATATCCGATACCTTTATTTATTGGAGTGTTATCAACATTGGCATGAATGATTAAATTACCATTTTCTTTAACCCTATATATTTTGAGCGGTTTAATTAAAGGTGTTAATATGGATATCACTTGGTCAGTTAAAACGATACAATTAGAGTCCTGTAAACTTACACTGTCTAACTCAACACGTATGTCACTTTCCCATTTTCTTATTCTACCGCCTTCACGAAAAGTTATATCGGAAAAGAATGCAATACTTTCCTCTGAATAGTTTTTTGAATTAAAACTATTGACATCAAACAAATACCTTGCTCTAAGTGTATCATAAAGAATAATCCCTACAAAAACTAATAAAAATATCAGTGGAATAATTAAAATTAATTTGAGAGTTTTCATATTGCTTGAGTTCAGCTTTAATAAAAAAGTAGTAGGTCTATAAGCCGGGTTCTGTACTCTTGCATCTGTTTCAATTTGTACAAGACTAACCAAAACGCAAGGTGTTTGTCATTTATCTACGGAATGATGTCACCACCACCCTTTAGCAGCCTACCCCTCGGCATCGGACGAGCAATCCTACATATAACCGATATACATGGCCTTACAACCCATAAGACGTACGGCATCGCATATTGCTATGCAACCCGGTGAGCTCTTACCTCAACCTTTTCACCCTTACCTCGCTTCTTATACAAAGATGCAAGGCGGTTATTTTCTGTTACGTTACTCTGCTTTCACAAACAGCTTCCCATTAAGAAATATGGTGCTCTACGTTGCCCGGACTTTCCTCTCTTCACACATTGATGAACAGCGACAAACCGACCTACTACATAGTGCAAAAGTAGTATAAAAATGTTGAGTTACACAGAATATTGTGAAAACTTATGGATAAAAGATTCGTAATAGGTTTTTGAAACAGGAATATCTGGCGTTCCCTCTTCGTCAAGCTCTACCACAATACCCCCTTTTATCTTCTTCAATATCTTCACCTTATCAATATTCACAATATATGACCTATGACACCTAGTCAGCGGAGTTCCCTTAGCATATTGCATCTCAATCCATTTAAGAGAATTGCGAAGCAAGAAGTGAGAAACATCAGATTTATTAAGATAATAAATAGAGGCATAATTGTCTGCCGATTCTATATACAACAGATTGTCAAGCATTATGGATATCTTTAGATCGCCCTTCTCGTCAGGAAAGGCAATTATTGACTTAGATTTTATATCCGTTGATTTAGACTTTTCAATATCTTCAAGCATAGCACTCTTATCTTTCCACGATAGATAGAGCCACGAAATGGAATAAGGCAAAAGCAGCACTAATGCAGTG
>JAAYFB010000109.1 GCA_012728465.1 Proteiniphilum sp.
CTATTAGTATCACTTATTCCAGAAGGGAGTGATATAGGTATATTGCAGGCCATCAGGGTGGGAGATAGGAGTGCAAATACTAGTATATTGAGGCGTCAGGGAGCTCATGACTATCTTACAGAGATAGAATATAGCAATAGTGTTCACAATTTGTTATTCTCTGTTTACGATTCGGACCAGAATGAAATAAATATGTCTAGATTTTTTGACAAGCATCCAAATGTAAGGGGCGTTATTGTGCTTAACTCTCGAGGCAATGTTGTTTCTGATTTTCTGCATCGACATAATAAGCTAGGCATCAAGGTGGTTTGCATCGACTTGACGGATGCTAATATAGTTTCATTGAAAGATGGTGGTATTGATTTCTTGATAGATCAAAATCCAAATTATCAGGGATATATGGCAATGAAAACACTTCTCGAGAATCTTATTTTAAAGCATAAGTCTAATGTTGAAAACTATATGCCATTAAATATTGTGACCAAAGAGACAGTTGATTTACAACAAGAGTTTAATGTATTGCAACGAATATAGCCGACCAATTATTTCTTTTCATAAGCACTCAATTTTTTTTGATTTGTAACTTTGAGGTGTTGCATTTTCATAAACCTTATGTTCAAAAAATTGTTTACTACTTATTATGAGAAGAGAAAAAGTAACATTTACAAACTCGCAAGGTCTGCGCTTGTCTGGCTCAATAGAGCTACCTGAAGATGCGTCTCCTAAAGCATTCGCCATTTTTTCGCATTGTTTCACGTGCAATAAGAATCTTATAAATGTAAAGTTCATTTCTGAAACTATGAGTCAAAACAGGATTGCTACTTTACGTTTCGATTTTACTGGACTAGGTGATAGCGAAGGAGATTTTTCCAAAACTGACTTTACTTCAAATCTAGATGACTTGATACATGCTGCTCGTTTTTTGGAGGATAATTATGAGGCTCCTAAATTATTGGTAGGACATTCACTAGGTGGTGCAGCATCTATATTGGTTGCCGACCAAATTGAATCAGTAAAGGCAATCACTACAATTGGTACACCATCTACACTTGATCATATCAGAAGGGTCTTTTCTAGTAAAATGAGCGAGATAATGGGTGTTGGCAGTGCTATGGTGGATGTGGCTGGAAGAGATGTGGAGATTGGCAGAGCTTTTGTCGAAGATTTATCTCGCTACAATATTAAGAGGACTCTTAACGGACTCGATAAACCTATTCTTATTATGCACTCACCAGATGATGATATGGTAGGCATTAACCATGCAACTGATATTTTTATGGCTGCAAGGCACCCAAAGAGTTTTATCTCGCTTGATAATGTTGATCATCTTATCAAAAACATCAAAGATGCTCGCTATGTGGGTGGATTGATAAGTGCTTGGGCTAGTAGATATATTTAATTGTAGGCTCTAAATTCTGTCATTTCTCAAAATGATGGTCGTCATAGTATCTAGAAAACTGGTGTCCCCATTTGTACCCCATTTTTTTGAATTCTTTCACCACGATGTGTTCTATATGAAGAGTTCCATTTATTGTTGTGTCTAGCACCGCACCTTCGGGTTGATTGGGGCAGTTCTCTTTTTTCCATCTCAATGGGTTAAATCGTGGGTTGATATCAATTGCCATTCCGTGGGCATGTTTTGAGTAAGATACATTTCTGTAGCAAAAGCTATATGTATTGTTGTCAGCCATAGATAAACTGTCGCTCCAATTATATTGTACGACAGGTATTGCTTTATCTATCACAAATCCACTATCTAACATAAACTTAAATATGTGTCTTACATCTTCTTCTAGCTTCTTGTTGGTTAAAATTTGTCCTTTGTGAGTTCTGTTATCAGTAGATAAATATTGAACGTCAATTAATACCAGCTGGTCTATAACTGTTTTTGGGGCTTTAGTATTCTTTACTGCCTCCTCGAATGTCATGTCCGAGTCGATAATAATGGTATCCACCTTTTCTGCAATTGGTTCTAGTTTGTTATCTGAACTAATTTCAGTTATAGTAGTTTCGTTATTATCGCTACTATTATTTTTGTTTGTGCACGAGATGACAAAAATAAGCAGAATAATAATCCAATAATGTTTAACGTTAGAAGTCATTTAGTAGTCATCATGATTAGGTTATCTCCAAATCAAACTCATTGGAAAGCTTTTGTAGGGCTGGATTCTCATCTACTAAGTTGTCAAATAAGTCACGTTTGGTTAAAGGTTTCTCTAATATTGGTGCATCTGAAATAGTTATTTTCATTGTTATATTATCGTTTTTCAGATTAGTTCTGATAAACGACATAAGTGGCACACTGGCTTCTTCAAGAAACTCTTTGTTGATGTCAGTGCTTACTTCCACTTCAAACATGTTATCGTCGAGCAGTTTTATTTTGCTATTCATCATAGTGTTTCTTAGCATAACCTCTTTTTTCAGGTTGGAGTAGTACTTACTCCATTCTGCTAATAAATCTTGCTCTGTAAACGCTTCGTTGTTTTGAGTTGGCTTAGTTGTTACTGCTGTCGTTTCTGAAGGTTCATTATTGTTAATTCCTTTGCTTGCAGCAGCCAAAGAAACGCCCATGTTAAGTATAGCCTTTCCCTTTTTGGTTTTTACTGTTGTATCTGTTTTTTGCTGTTGTGTTGGCTCTGCTATTGTGTTTGTGCTGGCAGTAGATGATTGATAGTTGTTAGCTTGAGGCACCTGTTGTCCTTCTGTCGATGGGGTAGGTGCATTGCTAGCCACTGCTGGCTGAGTAGATTGTACTATTGGCTTTATAGAGTTGCTTGTCACTCGCGGTGCCGAGGGATTGGGGTTGTCGATGAGCTGACATAGTTTTATGAATGTAAGCTCAAGCAACAACCGTTTGTTTTTGCTTAGTCGATATTCCAAATCGCTCTTGTTTGCTATCTCAATTGCATTATAAAGAAAGAGTGTATCACATTTTTGTGCTGTGTCTATGTACCTTTGTCTAATTGAAGCTCCAACTTCAAATAGTTGTGCGGTAGCTGGATCTTTGCATACCAGAAGGTCTCGGAAGTGAGATGATATGCCGCTAATTATATATTGACCCTCAAAGCCTCTGTTAATAATGTCATTAAGTGTCAATAAGCTATTTACGACGTCACCATTCAAAATGGAGTCTGTGAGCCTAAAGTAATATTCAAAATCTAAAACATTTAGGTTTTCTATGACTGCTTTGTAAGTAACCTGGCCTGCAGTGTAGCTTGCTGTTTGGTCAAATATTGAAAGAGCATCTCTCATCCCTCCATCGGCCTTTTGTGCAATAATGTTTAGTGCCTCAGGCTCGGCTGTCACATTTTCATTTTTTGCAACATATTGCAAGTGGTTTACTATATCGGATATGCTTATTCTATTGAAATCATATACCTGACATCTTGATAGAATTGTAGGAATAATTTTATGCTTTTCTGTTGTTGCTAATATAAATATTGCATGAGCTGGTGGTTCCTCTAGTGTTTTAAGAAATGAGTTGAACGCAGATTGAGATAGCATATGTACCTCGTCAATAATATATACCTTATACTTTCCTATCTGAGGTGGTATCCTAACTTGATCTATTAGTGCTCTGATATCATCTACGGAGTTATTTGATGCAGCATCAAGTTCGTGAATGTTGTATGAGCGTTGTTCATTGAAGGATACACAGGATTCGCACTCGTTGCATGCTTCATATTCGTCAGTTATGTTAAGGCAATTGATTGTTTTTGCAAATATACGTGCACAAGTTGTCTTTCCAACTCCCCTAGGTCCACAAAAAAGATAAGCATGAGCAAGTTTATTGGTAGCTATAGCATTCTTTAATGTTGTGGTAAGAGCCTCTTGTCCTATGACAGAGCGAAATGTAGATGGTCTGTATTTTCTAGCCGAAACGATATAGTTGTCCATAAAATCAATATATTATTAAAGACAAATGTACGAAAAATAATCAGTTTCTCAATTCCTTTAATCTATTGGCAGTTCAATTCGACTAAATTTAGTACATTTACACCCAAATTAATATACGATAGATGATTACAAAGTTTTCACTAATAGTAGCATTAAGTGCTTCTTCACTCTTGATGTTATCATGCTCTTCGAGCAAAAAGATGCAAAGTGACTCCATTAATGTCGGCAGTGAGCTACTGACCGATGATATTATTATTCCAGATACTTTTGTTTTACCAGATATGCCATCTGATCTTACGGACACTGATGCACGTGCCGAGTATCTAGTGATGCACTACTGGGACAAATTTGACTTTGATGACGAGAAGTTAATATCTATGCCTGAGGTCACAGAACAGGCTTTTGTTGATTACATAAATATTCTTTATTACGTGCCTTTTGCTAAAGCTGAGGAGTCTCTTAAGTTTACTTTAAGTAGGGCAGAGCAAAATAGTAAGATGTATGAGTACTTTGGAACTCTTTTCGAGAAATATTATTATGAGGCAAACTCTCCTTTCATGAACGAGGAGTTCTATATACCCGTACTTAAAGAGCTGGTCTCTTCTAAACTTTTAAATGATAGTGATAAATCTAGATATTCATTTCAGCTTGATATGAGTATGAAAAATAGGGTGGGTAGCTCCGCTACTGATTTCACTTTCACCTTATCTTCTGGAGTGTCTCGTAAGCTTAGTTCTGTCAAAAGTGAATATTTGATTTTGATGTTTTCTAATCCCGATTGTAGTACCTGTGCTGCAGTGACTGATGCAATGCTAAAATCTGAGGTTTTGAATAAAGTTTATGCTATGAACAATACTACTAGAACAATGATAACTACATTGAACGTTTACCCCTTTGAGGATATAGATGAGTGGGAGGCGCAGCTTCCATCTCTACCATCAAACTGGATTAATGCATATGATAAGGGAATGACAATTACTAAGCAAAAGCTTTACGATATTAAGGCAACGCCAACTATATATCTGCTTGATAGCAACAAGAAGATTATTTTAAAGGATACAACGCTTGAAACTATTGAGTCGTTTTTCGAGATTCCATAGTATTATTCGTTATTATATAGGTCAATCAAATAATTAAACAACAAAAATATCAAATGAAAAAAAGCTATTCAATTTTAATCGTCTCGCTTGTTGCTTTTGTGTTTGCATCATGCAATCAAAACAAAGCTAAAGATAGGGATAACACAGTTGCTGAAAACTGGGTACAGCTATTTAATGGTAAAGATTTAGATGGTTGGACAGTGAAAATAAAGGGTTATGACTTGGGTGAAAACTTCGGTAATACTTTTCGTGTAGAAGATGGCATGATGCGTGTTAATTATGATGCATACGAAACTTTTGACGAACGTTATGGACATATTTTCTATAAAGATGAGTTTTCGAACTATAAAATACGTGTTGAATATAGAATTCATGGAGAGCAATGTCCTCAAGCTCCAGGATGGGCTTATCGCAATAGTGGTATCATGATTCATGGTCAAACACCAGAATCCATGTATGTTGATCAAGACTTTCCTACATCTATTGAGGTGCAGTTATTAGGTAGCGACTCTACTGTAGAGCGTACTAATATGAATCTTTGTACGCCAGGCACAAACGTTGAGATGAATGGAGAGCTAAAACTTGAACATTGTATTAACTCGAACTCTGAACTATTTTTTGGAGATGATTGGGTTACCGCTGAAGTTGAGGTGCACGGCAATGATGTAATCCATCACATTGTTAATGGCGACACTGTACTGACATATAACAAGCCACAGCTTGATGAAAGAGATTCTACTTTTCCTCTTCTTGTCAAATTGAATGGAGGAGATATTATGCTAAACAAGGGTACTATTTCTCTTCAAAGCGAAGGGCACCCTATTGATTTCAGAAAAGTTGAGATATTGGTATTAGACTAATATTATCTGATATTATATCATATATTTAAAGCAAAAAAATCCCGCTCTCATGAATGAGGCGGGATTTTTTATTATGTACTATATTGTAATATTACAATTGTGGTCCCGAAGGAATTAATGCTTTAGCAGCATCTGTGTCACAATATTGTTTGAAGTTTTCAATATACATGCCAGCAAGTTTCTTTGCTTTTTCCTCCCATTGTGAAGTCTCTGCATATGTGTCACGTGGGTCTAGAAGACCTTCAGATACATTGTTTAGCTTCACTGGAACTGTTAAGTTCATGATTGGGATATGACGTGTTTCTGCTTTTTCGATTGAGCCATCGATGATAGCATCAATGATAGCACGAGTGTCTTTAAGTGAAATACGTTTTCCTGTTCCGTTCCATCCAGTGTTTACTAAGTAAGCTTTAGCGTTATGTTGGTTCATTTTTTCAACTAAACGTTGTGCATACATTGTTGGGTGAAGAGTCAAGAATGCCTCACCAAATGCTGGAGAGAAAGATGGTTGTGGCTCAGTGATACCGCGCTCAGTTCCTGCTAATTTAGATGTAAATCCGCATAGGAAGTGGTATTGTGCTTGATTGTCATCCAAAATAGATACTGGAGGCAATACACCAAATGCATCTGCTGACAAGTAGATAATTTTGTCTGCGTGTCCAGCACGTGATGGAAGAACAATTTTGTTTATGTGATGGATTGGGTAAGAAACGCGAGTGTTCTCAGTAGTCGAACCATCAGAGTAGTCGATTTCACCATTGTCGTTAACAGTTACGTTCTCAAGTAGTGCGTCGCGACGGATAGCTCTCCAGATGTCTGGTTCGTTTTCTTCGCTTAGGTTGATAACTTTTGCGTAGCAACCACCTTCGTAGTTAAATACACCGTGGTCATCCCATCCGTGCTCGTCGTCACCAATTAGGAAACGTTTTGGATCAGCTGATAGAGTTGTTTTTCCTGTTCCTGAAAGACCGAAGAATACAGCTACATCACCTTCCGAACCTACGTTTGCAGAGCAGTGCATAGATGCAATACCTTTTAGTGGTAAATAGTAGTTCATAAGAGCGAAAATACCTTTTTTCATCTCACCACCATACCATGTTCCACCAATAACTTGCATTTTTTGAGTAAGATCAAACAGAGTAAAGTTCTCTGAGTTTAATCCTTGCTCTTGCCATTTGTCGTTTGTAGTTTTTGATCCGTTCAAACAAACAAAATCTGGTTCACCATAGTGATCCAATTCGTAGTGTGAAGGACGGATAAACATGTTTGTTACAAAGTGAGCTTGCCAAGCAACCTCCATGATAAAGCGAACTTTCATGCGAGTATCTTCGTTTGTACCGCAGAATGTATCAACAACATATAGTTTCTTTGCTGTCGAAAGTTGTTTAGAAACTAATCCTTTGCAATAGTTGAAAGTTTCTGGAGTACATGGACGGTTGATAGATCCATCCCACCATAGTGTATCTCTTGTAACGTCATCTTCAACAATGAACTTGTCTTTTGGTGAGCGACCTGTAAACTTTCCAGTATAAACTGCAACTGCACCAGTTTTGGTAAGTTTGGCTTGCTCGAACCCTTTGTTCTCTGGGCTCATTTCATCCTGAAATAGGATTTCGTACGATGGGTTGTGAACGATTTCAAAATCGCCAACAATTCCATACTTGCTTAAATCTAATTTTGACATGTTGTTAATAATTTTGTTTGTTTGAATTATTGTTTTATCTAATTGCTTCTACTTTGTGTAAGTGATAACCTAATTATCATTTGCAAAAATAAATGATATTGTTGAGAAAAAAAAACAATTAGAGAAAATTTTCCGTAATTACATGTTTTTTGTTACAAAACACATATAAATCAACAAAAAGAGTTCTTGAAAGTTCATCATTGACTTCAAAAGCACTACCTTTGCTCCAATTTAAATAATAATAAACAGAAAAAATCAAATCAATATGAAGATTGTCAACTTTTCAGAGACCAACTCTCTTTTAAGTGTATTTGTAAGAGAAATTAGAGATATATCTATTCAAAATGATAGACTTCGTTTTAGACGAAACATTGAACGAATAGCTGAAGTTATGGCTTATGAGATAAGCAAGGATATGGTCTATAATGAAATAGAAATAAATACTCCTCTACAGAAAGCTATTGCTAATATCCCTTCGGAGGAGATAGTGCTAGGCACAATTCTTCGTGCGGGTTTGCCCTTCCATCATGGAATGTTAAACTATTTTGACGGTGCTGGGAATGCTTTCGTTTCTGCCTATCGCAAATATCGTGAAATGGGACATAATGCTTTCGATATTCATATCGAATATATTGCTTCTCCATCTATCGAAGGAAAGACACTTATCTTAACTGATCCGATGCTTGCAACTGGTTCTAGTATGGATTTAACTTACCAAGCTTTACTAACAAAGGGAACACCTAGTCATATTCATATTGCTACAATAGTTGCTAGCAAACAGGCTATAGACTATTGTGCTTCTCATTTTCCAGAGGATAAAACAACAATTTGGGCTGCAGCAATAGATCCTTATCTTGATGAATCGTCGTATATTGTGCCTGGCATAGGAGATGCGGGTGATTTATCATATGGTCCTAAAGAATAGGTGTTGTTTTATTATAACTTGTGCTAAATAAATTATTTCTTATTATTAAACATCCTATAGATATGAAACTTACTTGTTCCTGTTTTGTGTTTGTTTCGCTACTTATTACTGCATTCACATCTTGTACGCAAAGTGCTCCAAAGGATGGTTCATATAGTTTCGAAATTTATTCTACTAATGATATACATGGACGTTATTTCGACTCGCTGTATGTAGCAGGCGATGATGGTGTATTTACTCATAAGTTTTCATTGGCTTCAGTATCATCCGTAGTTAATGAGTCAAGACAAAAAGTAGGTTCTAATAATGTTATTTTTCTGGATATGGGAGATCATATTCAGGGTGACAATGCACCATTCTATTATAGTTTTGTAGATACTACATCGCAACATGTTTTTTCTCGTATTGCCAATTACATGAAGTATGATGCTATTGTGGTAGGAAATCATGATATCGAAGTAGGACATAGTGTGTATGATCGGATAGTTACGGAGCTAGATATGCCTTATTTAGCAGCAAATGCTATTGATAATGATACTAATATGCCCTATTTTGAACCTTACACAATTGTGAACAAACAGGGTGTGAAAATAGCTGTCATAGGTCTCACCAACCCTAATATTCCCAGCTGGCTTGCTCCAGAGTTGTGGTCAGGAATGAACTTTCAGTCAATTGTCCCAACCTTAGAACATTGGATTGAATATGTCAAAGAAAACGAGAAGCCTCATTTTATCATTGCAGCTATTCACTCGGGACTTGGCAACGAAGATGAGGATGATATTGAAAATGTAGGTAGGTATGTAGCTAAGCATGTAGATGGTGTAGATTTGGTTCTTGCATCACACGATCATCGTGTGGCTGCAGAGAGGTATAATAATAATGGCAAAGATGTGTGGTTGCTCGAAGGAGGATCTCGTGCCTCTAACTTGTCTAAAGCAACTCTGAACTTTAATATTAGGGACGGATTAGCCCAAGATATCTCAATTAATGCACAAACTATTGATATGACTGGTGTGACTCCTGATTCAGTTTATTTGTCGCAGTTAAGAGATGCGTTTGTAGAAGTAAAGAAATTTACTAACACCGAGGTTGGCATTCTGCTAAATGATATAGATTCAAGAGATGCTTATTTTGGTCCTTCGGCCTATGTAGATATGATTCATTCATTACAACTCAAAGCAAGCGGTGCCGATATTTCATTTGCAGCACCATTATCATTTGATAAGCATATTGCAAGCGGAAAGCTTAATTATCAGAATTTGATGGATATATATCCCTTCGAAAACCAATTGAACGTGATAGGGCTGTCTGGCAAAGAGATTAAGGATTACTTAGAATACTCTTATGCCTATTGGCTTAATCCTAATCCTCAAAATAATGGGCATCTTCTTAATGTAAATGATGGACAAGGTGAACGATTTAAATTAAAATCGCCTCATTTCAACTTCGACTCAGCGGCAGGTATTATCTACGAAGTGGATATCACCAAGCCAGTTTCGCAACGTATTAATATTATCTCTCTAGTCAATGGAGCTATTTTTGACTTAAATAAAATATATACTGTTGCTCTCACTTCTTATCGTGCTAGTGGTGGGGGAGATTTGTTAACTAAGGGATCAGGCATCGCTCGAGAAGATTTGCAAAGTAGAATAGTTGCCAGACTAGCAGATATTCGCGAAATTATGTACAATCAAATCCAACTAGATGGCGTTTTAAAGGCAGACAAGCTTAATCATTGGAAGTTTGTACCAGAGGATTTATCTAAAAAGTTATCAGAAGCCGACTACAATATGTTGTTTAGATAGGTATCATTTGTTGAAATGATCTGATAAGTATTTTTGAAAAATGAATATTAAAATTCTTTGTATTGGGAATAATAGGCTCTATTATGTTTCGTGTGGGTGATTCCATAAAATTCATAATATTGCACTATGTATAGCACACAAATATTTGATATCGTATTTAGTCTTTTCTCTCTATGGCATGTTGAGAAAGTTGAGTTTTTAAGTTCTTCAACAGGATGTTAATTTATTTCACACTCATAAAGCTGGCAAATGTGAGTAAAAATTAAAAGACACGGTCTTTTTTTATAAATTGCTGATAGATTGATTGTTGAATACTCCTGCTAGTTTAACATTATGAGAAAAAGTGAGCTAAACACATTTGTGTTTGACAACATATTGTTCAAATCATCTTCAAACACATATGTAAATGACAATATATTGATGTAATTCTACCTAGAAACATATTGATTTGGTTATATTAACGTGTCAAAGTTCATTAATCGACCTTTATTTTTAACAATAGGACAAAAAAGTGACTCAAACACAAATGTGTTTTAGGACTATTTGGTCACGGTGGACAAAAACACAAATGTAATTGACCCACTTTTTCTCTATTTTCTTAAAAGACAAGTTGTATTGACTCACTTTTATGCCTCAATCTTTTTGCACATATATGTTTATTAACACAAATGGGTGTAGATACTGTTAATAATATTATATTTCTAGCGCATTATAAAAAAAGTGTGGGCAAATGCATTTGTGATTGAGGCGAAAAAGTCCAATTTCTTTGCAATGACACTTTCAGATGAAGACTTTTTGATTAAGAAAATAATAAATTCATTTGTGTTTAATAGCTTTTAAACTATGTCGAGAGTATAAATACCATAAACACATAAGGTGATTCATACTGGATTGATTTAGCAAACTCGAAATATAATCAACTATATCAATATGATTCACTTCCTAAATGGTAAGCTTAAATTTGATTACTCACTCGATTCGTTATAGAGGTTAATAATATATTTTAGCGTTAATTAAACAGTCTATTTTAGCGAATGCTGAGAGTCTTTACACGACTAATAAAGTGTGGTTTGTATGCTTTTTGTTGCTTATCAACAGCGAGGGAAGTTAAATTTGAATATACAGAATTCCTACACAATATACCCTAAAAATATACAAGCACCTACCGACTTAATATCGATAGGTGCTTAATGATTTGAAAGTGATCCGACTAGGATTCGAACCTAGGACCTACAGCTTAGAAGGCTGTTGCTCTATCCAGCTGAGCTACCGGACCTCTTTTCTAAAATTGTTTCCACAATTGAACTGCAAAAGTACATCAAAAATCACAATAAAAAAAATATCTAATTCTTTATTTACACATTTATGTTCAAAAGTGATTTAAAAATGGTTTATGAGTTCACTAAAATACTCCTTGAGAGATCATTGCTCTAGCAATTTTAATAAACCCAGAAATGTTAGCTCCTTTTACATAATTAATATATCCATCCGCTTCAGTTCCGTATTTTACGCAGCTTTCATGAATGTTATTCATAATCATTTTAAGCTTTTGGTCAACTTCTTCAGCACTCCAGCTTAGGCGAGCTGAATTTTGAGTCATCTCAAGTCCTGAAACTGATACTCCGCCAGCATTAGCTGCTTTTCCTGGCGCAAACAATATTTTATTCTTTTGAAAAATTGCAATAGCTTCATTTGTAGATGGCATATTTGCTCCTTCCGATACTGCTATGATACCATTATTTACTAATTCTGTTGCGCTGTCAGCATCTATTTCGTTTTGTGTGGCAGAGGGTAGGGCAATGTCTCCTTTTTCGCTCCATGGGCGTGCACCTTCTACATATTTACATCCATATTCTTCAGCATATTCTCTTATTCTGCCTCTATACAGGTTCTTCAAGTCCATGACAAATTGTAGCTTTTCTTTAGTTATTCCTTCGGGATCATAAATGTACCCGTCCGAGTCTGATAAGCTAACTGGTATAGCACCTAATTCAATAAGTTTTTCGCAAGTATATTGAGCTACATTTCCCGATCCTGACACTAAGCATCGCTTCCCTTTAATGTCAATGTTTTTTAGTTTTAGCATCTCAAGTAAGAAATATACATTGCCATATCCCGTAGCTTCGGGTCTAATTAATGAGCCTCCAAACTCACGTCCTTTGCCTGTAAATGATCCTGTGAAATCTCCTGTAAGCTTTTTGTGTTTGCCATACATATATCCTACTTCACGTCCACCTACTCCTATGTCACCCGCAGGAATATCAGTGTCAGCGCCAATATTTTTCCAAAGTCCTTCGGTGAAAGCTTGGCAAAAACGCATTACTTCTGCTTCAGATTTGCCTCGCGGTGAAAAGTCAGATCCACCCTTCGCTCCGCCCATAGGTAAAGTGGTGAGTGCGTTCTTAAATGTTTGTTCGAATGCCAAAAACTTTAATATCGACAGATTTACGGAAGAATGAAATCTTATGCCTCCTTTGTATGGCCCAATAGCATTACTATGTTGTACTCTATAGCCCATATTTGTTTTCACATTGCCATTATCATCGGTCCATGTAACTCTAAATGAGAGTATTTTGTCTGGTACTATTAGTCGCTCTAGGATGTTGTATTTAGCAAACTCTGGGTGGAGTTCATATTCATCTTCTAGTGTGTTTACAACTTCTTCTACTGCTTGGTGATATTCAAGTTCGTTAGGGAATCTTCTTTTAATGTTGTCGAGTATATCTCTTGGTTTCATGCTAATTTGTATTTGTCTTTTTATGTTTACCTGAAACAATCAAAATTGAAACGCAAATGTAGATAAAATAATTAAAATAATCTATATTGGATGAGAAAAATATCAAAACGTAAGCAAAACTTCTATTTACGCATGTTTTTGTATATGGGGATAAATACTATAGCACCTGACATAATTATCATTAGTATGGTATAGGAATTGATTACAGCATTTTTGAGTATAAATGCTACAAGTAGCACCCATAGTATTGCAATGAACCCAAATTGTTGTTTTGAAATTTTTCTTTTAGCCATTGTATTGTAGTTATTAATATGACAAAGGTAATGAAAATGTGAGTACAATACATACATTTAATGAAAGAGGAGCCAATTACTAAATTGCCTCCTCTTATCAAAATATTTTATCTTGGAGTACTTAGTTTTTAGTACTTTAAGCTTGATTTCTCTTCAATATCCTTTTGGTTTTTTACTGGAACTAACGTAAAGCCCCACTTATAGTTTTTGTTAGCTGGCAGAGTGTATTCTGTAAGTGGCCTTGCTCCCCAGCTGTTATAGCCAGCAACACCCTGTTGGAGCATATCTACACATACCTCTATATAGTCTTGTGGTTCAATGTCATTTATGTGAGTGTGACGAGGTTTTTTGTTCTTTGCATCTGCATCATTTCTGGCCGCTATCTCTTCACTGCTAAAGTTGTTCCATTGATATGGACGATTTGTCGCTTCTTCCGAGTCGAAGTCCTCTACTGAGTTGCGAAGTGCATTAAAACCTATTGTTTCATCTGCTACAACCATTAGGCCACTCTTGTCAGTAAG
>JAAYFB010000110.1 GCA_012728465.1 Proteiniphilum sp.
AACTGCCATTTATATACATAAATAAGAGTGCAGAGAACCAAAAACTACCATAATTAAGTGATGGAGAGAGTAAAAATGAGTCAACACTATTAAAACTCTTTAATATGGACACCAAAACTTAACAATAATTGCGAATGAAAAGTGATAATGATAGTGTTTTATTTTTATTTCTGTCAATGTCATTTGATATTTTGAGTTTTCGCGATTAAAAACAGTCAATAACGTTTGACATTTTGAGTTTTTGGAATTTAAAACAGCTAATGTCGTTTGACATTTGGGGGATTAGCTAGATTTGTCTATTATAAATTTAGTAGAAATTGAATTTCCAGAATCATCTACAACTGTAAGTACATGCTCCCCGACTGCGGGAGAAATTGAAATTTGATGAATATTAGTAGTCTTGCCAATATAATCGGCATCAAGGTGCCAAAATAGTTTTGAAGAAGAGTCTCGATGAGCTACTTCGAAAACTATAGCTCCATATTTTCCATCAATTTGCTTGGTCATCTTGATGACTGAATTGGGATAAGGATAGATAAACTGCATCACATTATTGGATGTAGCATCAGAGCATTCGGGAGAAAATGGAGGAAGAGATTTATATTCAGGATTATGCTGTTTGTAGTACCACTCCCATGTAGGTGGCAACACAAACCAAGCCTTTGAATGAATGCCTCTACTTTCAGAACACTCTTCATACACTTGATACAAATCATCAAGAGAGGTGTGTATTAATTTATGATAGTCGCAAACATTGGCTCTCGATCCTTTAATAGGAACTAAAACTGTATCCACAGATGATTCGGGACAATGCATCCCTGCCAAGAGTCCACTATTTCGACACACTTTAACTTCACTAAGTCTTTGATAGGGAACATCAAACCAACCAGTATTTGGCAATATATTGAATAAATCAAACATAACATGGGCAGAAGTTCGTGCGCCAGTTAGCCCCGCTCTACCCTCTCCATTAGCATTGCCTGTCCACACCGCTACGAGATAATCAGGAGTAACTCCTACTGACCAAGCATCCCGAAAGCCATTGCTAGTACCAGTTTTCCATGCCACTTTGCGCATGGATGGCACCATGTTCCAATCTAACTCTTCAGGACGATTGACGTTAGTTAAGGCTTCTAATGTGAGCCATGCAGCAGCTGCATCTAGCTCGGGTTGATTATTTTTCTTAATTTGCACCTCATCCTTAATCATCTTAAAACTATATTGCTGCATGCCATTATCCGACACAATATTTGCCATATCTGCATAGGCCTGTGCCACCTCTATTAGCTTAGCTTCTACTCCACCCAAAATAAGAGACAAACCATAATAGCCCGAAGGCTGGTTGATTGTGGTAAATCCTATATCTTTTAGGTGTTCGTACAGCTTTTCAATTCCATATCTTCGTAGCAATACAACAAAGGGAATATTGAGTGAACGAGCTAGTGCCTCATCTACATGAACGGCACCATCATAGTTGAGGCTAAAATTTTTGGGAGCGAAACCATTAATATTGATAGGAACATCTGGCACTATCTCCCTCGGAAGCAACAGACCCTCTTGAAGCATTGCTGAATATAGAAATGGTTTTAGAACACTACCTGTGCTCCTAGTAGATTGTATAATATCTACCTGACCGCCATTTACGTTAGAGTTGAAATTGACATTCCCATTATATGATATTATCTCATTAGCCTTCAAATCTACTATAAGTGCAGAAATATTATTAACTCCATTTTGAGCAAAATCCTTGTTCCATCGCTCAAGAATATCTTCCGACTGAAGTTGCAAATGCTTATCAATTGTGGACTGAATGTTGCTCCCAGGGCTTCGCTGATAAAGTTGAGTAACTAAGTGTGGAGCTATTTGAGGCAAAGGGTATGGATTAACTGGCAATGGCTCTACAATTGATAATTCATAGTCTAACTTATCTATAATTTGTTTTTCAAATAAATGCTTGAGAAGTTTGTTTCTCTTTGTTGTCAAGCCATCTCTATTTCGTCCAAAGTGCATAAGTGATGGAGAGTTGGGCAATACAGCCAAGGTGGCAGCCTCTGCCCATGACAAGTTAGATGCATCATGCCCAAAATACCTCCATGCTGCAGCATCAATACCCACTACATTACCACCCATAGGTGCATGAGAAGCATACATAGCTAAAATTTCATTTTTTGAATAGGATAACTCGAGCCTAGTAGC
>JAAYFB010000111.1 GCA_012728465.1 Proteiniphilum sp.
AAGGGGTGGCTCATCACCGACGCCAAGAATGGGATCTGGTTCGTCTGGCTTGCAAACACAAGGTGGAAGACGATAGTGTTTGATAATTATTAAATTTGAAAACAAATGAAAGAAACTACTAAGTTGCTTTTGGCAACTATATTTTTTGTTGTAACTAATATGAGTTTGAGTGCTCAATGTAAAATTCTTAATAACTCATTTAAGAGTGGAGAGAGCATATCCTATGATTTGTACTTTAACTATGGTATATTGAATAGTAAGGCTGGCTCTGGATCTTTGCGAACAGATATGGTTGAATATAGAGGTAGCAGTGCATACAATATCAGAATGCACCTTAATACTTCGGGATTAGTAGGTAGCTTTTATTCTGTCAATGATACTCTTATTTCGTATATGGATATGGACTTACGTCCACTTATGTTTACAAAAAATGCCCACGAAGGGAAAGACCACTCTAAAGAGATACAAACCTTTACATATAACGATGAAGGTGTAAGAATTAGGACTAATAGGGTATATAATGGCGAAAAAAGATTTGATAATACAATTGATACCAATGGGTGTGCTTACGATTATCTGTCGGTATTGGCCTTGATTAGAAACCTAGACTATACAGGAATGAAGGAGGGCGACTCAAAGCCAATCCAGTTTGTATCTGGCCGAGAGATTGTGGATATGCAGGTGAATTATGGTGGTAAATCTAGAGTGAAAGCAAATAATGGTAAGACATATGATGCAATACATATATCATTGACCATTCACGATAAAGCATTCAAAAACCAAACCGAAGCTATTAGTGCATCGCTTACTGACGACAGCAATAGGGTGCCAATAGTTATTAATACACATCTTAAAATAGGTGCCATACGTGCGGTACTTAAAGATGCTACAGGATTAAGAAATTAATAAATATACATTGATAGAATGGGTAAAAACAGTTTTATATTAACAGCACTATTATTTGTTTTTTTATTTGGATTTGCTGAAGTGGCTATGTCTCAAGTTGAGGGGGAGCCATACGTAAAGATTTCTGTACTAAAGATAGATGAAGCAAAAATTGATGGGGCCATAGACTTGCTTTCAGAATTACAATTGAGCACATTAGAGTCAGAGGATGGGTGCATTGCTTATGACGTATTGCTGAGTGATGATGACTCAACGCAGGCTTTTATTTATGAAAGCTATGAGAGTGAGGATGCATATAACAAACATCTTAAAAGTAAGCATTATATCGAAATATACACCAAAAAACTAAAACCTATGCTTAAAGAGGTAACCACAACTAAAGTGTTTTTGCTAAACTTTGAGGGGGTTTACTCTGATGAGGTGATATAGGACATAATGGTTAATTGTTTCAATTAAAGATTTATTTCTTTAATTGTTCTTCGAAAATATCTTTTTAACTAAAAAATAAGGTATCTTTGCGCCCTAAACAATAATCATTTAATGGCATATAATAGTTTTCATTCAAGAATTCCTGAACCTGCATTGAGGAGACTACCCTGGTATTTGTCGTATGTAAAGTTGTTGAAAAAACAAGAACATACGCATGTATCATCTACTCAGATTGCAAAGAAAATAAATGTTTCGGCTTCACAAATTGCTAAAGATTTATCTTTTGTAGATATCACTGGCAAAACCAGAGTAGGTTATGATATAGATCTTCTAATATCTGTGTTGGAGGATTTTTTAGGTTTTACCAAAATGCACTCTGCAGTTTTATTTGGTGTTGGTAGTCTTGGTGCGGCATTGTTGTCCGACTCGGGACTAGAGCAGTATGGACTAAAAATTCTTGCAGGATTTGATACAGATAACAGTGTTATTGGTCAATCGATAAATGGTGTCCCTGTGATAAGTGCTGATTCCTTTCTCGAAACCAACAAAAAACTTAATGCTCAAATAGGCGTTCTAACAGTTCCTTCGGGTGTGTCACAGCAAGTTGCTGATTATATGATAGAGGGTGGGGTAAAGGCTATTTGGAATTTTACACCTTTCAGAATAACAGTGCCCGAAGATATTGTTTTACAAAATACCTCTCTTTATGCTCACCTTGCTGTAATGTTTAATCGACTTAGGGAGCATGAATAAAAAATAAACTTAAAGTAAAGATGAAAATATTTGCCATCGGATTAAACTATGACTCTCACAATAAAGAGATGAATAGAAGCTTTGAAGCATCAGAGCCCGTTGTGTTTATGAAGCCTGACACTTCGTTATTGCGAAATGGAAATCCATTCTTTTTGCCCGATTTTTCTGAAAGAATAGAATACGAAACTGAGATAGTAGTCAAGATAAATCGTCTTGGTAGAAATATAGCACAGAAGTTTGCACATCGATACTATGATGAGCTTACAGTTGGTATAGACTTTACAGCACGTGATTTGCAAATGAAACAAAAACAGAAGGGACTTCCTTGGGAGATTTCAAAAAGCTTTGATGGCTCTGCTCCTATAGGAGAATTTGTCAATAAATCTGATTTTGAGGATGTAAACAATATTGATTTTCGTCTCGACTTGAATGGCAATACTGTTCAGCAGGGCAATAGTGGGGATATGATATATTCATTCGATAAAATTATTGCTTACGTAAGTCAGTTTTTCACGCTAAAGATTGGCGATTTAATTTATACTGGTACTCCCGCTGGAGTAGGCACTGTTTCTATTGATGATCACCTTCAAGGCTATATAGAAGATAAAAAGTTGCTTGATTTTAAAATTAAATAGTTGCCTCGTACAATAAAAAGATGTTATATTTGTTTTAAAAGAACGTAACTATCAAATATTTATCCTATGCATTTAAGATTAAAGCACTTCCTGTACTCAATATTGTTTATAATATCCATTGCTTTTGGTAGCAAACTATATGCTCAAGAGTATAATCCCATCCCAGTAGCTGTTCCCTCATTAGAGATTGCACCCGATGCGCGTGGTGGAGGAATGGGTGATATTGGTGCCGCCACTATGCCAGATGTTTATTCTCAATATTGGAATGCTGCAAAGTATCCTTTTGTTAGCTCTAGTGCTGGGCTGGCTGTATCTTACACACCATGGCTCAGTAAGTTGGTGAGTGATATTAACTTGGTGTATGTGTCTGGTTTTTGGAAGTTTGGTAATGAAAACCTTAATGCATTAAGTGCTTCACTTAGGTATTTTTCGATTGGTGAGTTCAATATTTTTGATTCTAATTCGGATTATATAATGCCTGTATCACCAAGCGAGTGGGCTTTTGATGTAGCATACTCTCGAAGATTATCTGAAACATTTTCGGCTGCTGTTACACTACGATACATACGTGCCGATTACTCTGTAGGTGATGATGAGATAGTGCCAGGTAATGCTTTTGCAGCAGATATTGCTGGATATAATGAGTCATATGTATATTTAGGTCGTTCCGAGGCTCTTTTAGGTTTTGGATTCAATATCTCAAATATTGGTACGAAGATATCTTATGATGAAGGCACAACCTCAATGTTCCTGCCAACTAATCTTAAGCTGGGTGCATCATTAGGTCTGCCATTGGATGATAAAAATACACTGTCTTTTAGTGTAGATATTAATAAATTACTTGTTCCCACACCTCAGTTGCCAGTTGAGGGAGAAACGGAGGCTGACAAACAAAAGAGAATTGATGACTATTATAATATGTCGCCCATTGTCGGAATATTTAAATCTCTTGGTGATGCCCCAGGTGGTTTCAAAGAAGAGATGCAAGAAATAATGTGGTCAGTAGGAGCTGAATATACCTATAACAATCAATTCTCACTTAGAACTGGATATTACAACGAGAACGAATATAAAGGAAATAGACGCTATATGTCATTTGGAGCTGGTTTTAGAACTAATTTTATGCAGATTGATGCAGCATATTTAGTCTCTACTGCACAATCTAACCCTCTAGATCAAACATTGCGTGTGTCACTAGGTTTTAGTTTAGATGGATTAAGACAATTGATGAGATAATAAGTAAATCAATGAATTTCAGAGTAGGATTTGGGTATGATATGCATCGCTTGGTAGAAGGGAGAGACCTTTGGCTAGGTGGAATAAAGATAAATCATGAAAAAGGTTTGTATGGACATTCTGATGCAGATGTGTTGATACATACTATTTGTGATGCGTTGCTAGGTGCAGCTAATTTACGAGACATAGGGTTTCACTTTCCAGATACAGCCGATGAATACCATGATGTAGATAGTAAGATATTATTAAAACAAGTGATGGGGTTATTAAGAGGTAAAGGATATGAAATATTTAATATAGACTCCACCATTTGCGCCGAGTCGCCTAAGTTAAACCCCCATATTCCTGCAATGCAACGAACTTTAAGTGAGGTAATGGATATTGACATCGATTCAATATCGATAAAGGCTACTACATCTGAAAAGATGGGTTTCGTAGGGAGAGAAGAGGGTATAACAGCATATGCTGTGGTGTTAATTTATAAACAATAATAGTAACGTAAGTCAGGATTGATTTTAGATAAAATTCAACGTTTTAGGCATTCGAGAGGTTATGGAGTTCATTCTCCATTTGCTTTCAATTTTATTACCAATGTTGTGTATGAAAAACATTGGTATTATGCTTTTACAGATATTGAGTTTCTATTATTGAGAGAGGGAATAGACCTACTAGATTTTAGTTTTCACCATTTATCGTATAGGTTAATAAGATACTTAGCTCCAAGGTCAATTTTAGAGATAGGCTTCAATAGTGTGGCAAATACTTTGTTTGTTTGTCATCCTTATAAAAGTATAAGGTGTTATAGCTACGGCAAGGATCAGTCTAACGTAACTTTGGTTACAAAACTACTTGACGAGATTGATAGAGAGGCAATATTTGTAAATAATATTGATAGAGAAATGTTGTTTGACTCTATTTTTGTCAACTTGGAGGAAATGGAGAGTATAGACATTAATAAACTGTATGAAATAAGTAGTAATACTTCATTTTGGGTATTGAAAGGAATAAACTCAAAGGAGGGTAAGAGACTCTGGAAGTCGATTGTAAGTGATGATAGGGTAAGTATTTCATTTGATAAAAAAAATGTAGGTATAGCAGTGCTTAATAATTCATACAAAAAGCAGAACTATTTAATATAACTTGCGTTATTAAAAACATGAGAATCAAGAAAAGTATAATATATACAAAGACGGGTGATAAGGGTGCTACATCATTGGTGGGTGGCACACGTGTTTCTAAAGCACATGTGCGCTTAGATGTTTATGGAACAGTAGATGAGCTGAATAGTTATCTAGGATGGTTAATGTGCGAGATAAAAGAGGAGGATAATAAACAATTCTTGCTATACATACAGCATAAGATGTTTACAATAGGTTCTTACTTTGCTACTGAAACAGAAAAGATGGATCCTAAACCACCTAGTGTTATTCATCTTAGTGATATTGAGAAAATAGAAAAAGAGATAGATAGAATAGATCATCAACTTCCTAAAATAAAGCAGTTTATATTGCCAGGAGGAAATGAGTCTTCGTCAAGAGCCCACATATGTCGCACAATTGCTAGGAAGGTAGAGAGATATGCTTATAGATTAGATGTGGATTTTCCAGTAGATGAGAATGTATTAGTTTTTATAAATAGGCTTTCTGACTATTTGTTTGTGCTCGCAAGATTTGAGAGTGTGAAAGCAAATGAGGAAATTTTTTGGGAACAGGGTAAATTCTAAATTTTTTTGTATATTTTTGCGCTTAATTATTTATGAAACAACTTAAACGAATTAAATATGTATTGGACACTAGAATTAGCTTCTAAGTTGGAAGACGCACCATGGCCGGCAACGAAAGATGAGCTGATTGATTTTGCTCAACGTTCCGGTGCACCACTCGAGGTTATTGAAAATCTTCAGGAAATTGAGGATGACAGTGAAATATTTGAGACTATAGAAGATATTTGGCCTGATTATCCTAGTAAGGAGGACTTCTTCTTTAATGAGGATGAGTATTAAGAGTGAACAACTTTACTTCTTTTGAAGTATAAAGGTATAAAAAAGCCACACATCTATTGTGCGGCTTTTTTTACATTTATGACTTTCCTAGTCACTGTTTACTAGCGAGACTAGAAATTAAGACCATTTCTCAATTTTCTGAACGAATGTTGCCTTGCTTCCAGCACCAACAACCTTGTCAACTATCTCACCATTTTTGATGTAAAGGATTGTAGGGATGTTGCGAATGCCATATTTAGAAGTAGCTTCGTCGTTGTTGTCAACATCTACTTTACCTACTACTACTTTTCCCTCGTACTCATCGCTAATTTGATCGATGATTGGTCCTACCATTTTGCAAGGTCCACACCACTCCGCCCAAAAGTCAATAATAACTAGTTTGTCTGTTGCTAACACATTATCTAGTGTAGCATCTGTAATTTGTAATGCCATATTGTTTAATTTATTTTGAAGTTTATATTTAAATTATTTGTCAAATTATCTATCATTTGTTTGTTCACATTAATCTTGGTACTTCTGGAAAATAGTTCAATATTAGTACTACTATCGTCGCTGAAGATTTGGAAATATAACAACGAATTGCCAGTATTGTTTTTAACCATTGCTGATAATTCAGCTATCATTGTGTCGCTTAGCATGCTTATAGGTAGCTGTAGAGTTATCTTTGACACCAACTTGTC
>JAAYFB010000112.1 GCA_012728465.1 Proteiniphilum sp.
TGATATAGGTGCATGAAGCAAAACAAATGGGAGGGGGGAAGAGGGGGTGGGGCTAAATGTAAGGCATACATGCTATATTATTTTCAATAAATAGATTGAAACACCTTCCACTAAACTCAAAATGGATGTTACTAAACACCAACACTTTTCACTATCTTTGTATCATCATACAATGACTAAAACAAATAAATAAATAGAAATGATATTTGAACAAACATTCAAAAACATAGATGACATACTTCACAAAGATGCTGGCTGTAGTAGCGAGCTCGATTATGTGGAACAAACCTCTTGGATATTATTCTTAAAGTATATTGATGACTTAGAGAAAGATAGAGCAACAAGTGCTATGCTTTCGGGCGAAGATTACACCCCAATTATTGAAACCGATTATAAATGGAGTGTGTGGGCAGCACCAAAGCTTGAAGGTGGCAAGATAGACCACAATGCAGCTACGGGAGACGATTTGCTCAACTTTGTAAACAATGATTTATTTCCATACTTAGCTAAGTTTAAAGTGAGTGCCGACAATGCTTCAACCATTGAGTATAAGATTGGTGAAATTTTTAGTGAGCTAAAGAACAGGCTTCAAAGTGGGTACAACTTGCGTGAAGTGATTAATCGCATTGATGAACTTAAATTTCGAACTCATGCCGAAAAGCATGAAATGAGTCACCTGTATGAAGACAAAATCAAAAACATGGGCAATGCTGGCCGAAATGGTGGAGAGTATTACACCCCACGCCCATTAATTGCAACAATAGTAAAGGTAGTGAACCCAAAAATTGGAGATACCATTTACGACGGAGCATGTGGCTCGGCAGGCTTCTTGTGCGAAGCCTTCAACTATCTAAACCAAAAGGCTAAAGATAGTAAAGGCGGACTATCAACCAAAGATGCGGAAACATTGCAAAAACGAACTTTTACGGTAAAGAGAAAAAATCGCTTGCCTACATCATTGGCACAATGAATATGATACTGCACGGTGTGGAGGCTCCAAACATCATACACACCAACACACTAGCCGAAAACCTAAACGACATACAGGAGAAGGATAGATACAACATTATCCTTGCCAATCCTCCATTTGGTGGCAAAGAGAGAGTAGAAGTGCAACAAAACTTCCCTATCAAAACGGGTGAAACAGCTTCGCTATTCATGCAACACTTCATCAAGATACTAAAGGCAGGCGGCAAAGCAGGAGTAGTTATCAAGAATACTTTTTTAAGCAATACCGACAATGCCACTGTGGCAATACGAAAGGAGCTGCTACAGAGTTGCAACCTACACACGGTGCTTGACCTACCGGGCGGAACCTTTACGGGTGCAGGAGTGAAAACTGTAGTTCTTTTCTTCGAGAAAGGAAAGCCTACTGACAAAACTTGGTTTTATCAACTAAACCTTGACCGTAACCTTGGCAAAACTAATCCACTTAACGAAAATGATTTGGCTGACTTTGTGGAGCTACAAAAGACATTTGCCGAAAGCGAAAACTCGTGGACACTCAACATCAAAGATATTGACCAATCAACATTCGACCTAAGTGCCAAGAACCCCAACACTCCCGAAGCTGCTCCATTGCGAAAGCCAAAACAGATACTTGAGCAAATGAGGACACTAGATGAAGAGAGTGCAGAGATATTAAAAGAAATATGGGAGATGATATGAAGAA
>JAAYFB010000113.1 GCA_012728465.1 Proteiniphilum sp.
ACTTAAAACCGAGTAAATATGAAATTAGATAATATATTAGATGGCGAAATAAAAAAAGCAATGCTTGCCAAAGATAGGACAAGACTGGATGTTTTACGTGCAATTAAGAAAGAAATTATAGAGGCTAAGACTGCCAAAAATGCAAGTGGTGAAATATCTGAAAGAATTGAGACGTTAATATTGCAACGAATGGTTAAACAACGCAAAGAGAGTGCCGAGATATTTACAACTCAAAATAGAGAAGATTTGGCAAAAGACGAGCTTGCACAGCTGGCTATTTTGCAAGAATACTTACCAGAGCAGTTATCCCCCGAAGCGTTAGTGGAACAAATATCAGCAATCATTACTAGCGTTGGCGCATCTTCAATGAAAGATATGGGAAAAGTTATGGGTTTGGCTACTAAACAACTTGCAGGAAAAGCCGAAGGTAAAGCTATCTCTGACACAGTTAAAAAGCTATTATCGTAACCAATCATTAAAGCATAAAAAACATTAAGTGGTCTGTTTTTATGAAATTATTTAGTAGTTGAGCCATATCATTCGTGATTTGGCTCAACTACTTTAGGAATTAACAGTATTCATCAGTGTCGTGTCTTAATTCCGATTCAATGAGTGGAGTGCAGAAGTCAAAACACTATTTTCAAAATCTTTGATAGTACGAAAAGCTATCCGTATGGATAATCCAATTATTTATGTTGTATATTTACTTGTGCCTTTCCACTAATATATCCTCGATGTCCTGAATCTTTAGGTTTTTAGTTTTCAACAATATAATTAGGTGGTATAGAAGATCGGCGGCTTCATTTTTAAATAGTTCAATATCATTATCCATTGCTTCGATAACTAATTCCACTGCCTCTTCACCCACTTTTTGAGCTACTTTGTTAATTCCGCGGTTAAATAACTTAGAAGTATATGATGCCTCGGAGCCGTTTTTTATTCTATCCTCAATAACATTCTCCAACTGATATAGAAAGCCTTTAGATGTTTCTTCATTGAAGCAAGAAGTTGTGCCTGTGTGGCAAGTAGGACCTTGTGGGAATGCTTTAATTAATATTGTATCGTTGTCGCAATCCTTCATTATCTTATCTACAATAAGATAGTTATTTGATGTTTCACCCTTTGTCCACAGTCTCTGTTGGCTTCGACTGTAGAAGGTTACTTTCCCTTCTTCAATTGTTTTATTTAGTGCTTCTTCATTCATATAGCCTAGCATCAACACTTGCAAGGTGTTGGCATGCTGAACGATAGTTGGAACAAGTCCATTGTTTTTTGAGAAATCTATATTCATTTTTTATATGTTTATATTTTTTGATTTTAAGTATGACTTTAATTCTGGAATTGATATCTCACCAAAGTGAAACACACTTGCTGCAAGAGCTGCGTTGACTTTGCTATTTAAAAATAATTGTTCGAAATGCTCTATTGAACCTGCACCACCTGATGCAATGACGGGGATGCTAACGGCTTCACTAATTTGTGCAGTGATGTCAATTGCAAAGCCATCTTTAGTGCCATCGTTGCTCATCGATGTAAGTAATATTTCGCCTGCTCCAAGTCGTTCACCCTCTTTTGCCCATTCTATTGCTCTCAAAGGAGTGGGGGTGTTTCCACCTCGAGTATAGACATACCACACACCATTGTCAAGTTTTGTATCGATTGCCAAGACGATTGATTTTTTACCAAATTTGTTAGCAATATCCGTTATTAGTGACGGATTGCTGACTGCTGCCGAATTGATGCTTACTTTATTTGCCCCTGCACTGAGCACTCTTTCAGCATCATCTACTGTAGAAATGCCACCGCCCACTGTAAATGGGATGCTTATCACTTCAGCAATTTTAGTAACTAAGTCTGTCATTGTTTTTCTGTTCTCCAATGTGGCTGCTATGTCAAGAAACACTAGTTCGTCTGCACCCTCATTTTGATAGTTAATTGCTAATTCTACAGGGTCGCCAGCATCACGCATGTTTACAAAGTTTACTCCCTTTACTGTACGTCCCTCTTTGATGTCGAGGCACGGAATTATTCTCTTTTTCATCATTCTATTTATTTATTTGAGTTGTTATGTGATTATTTTGTTTTATCAATAAAGCTTGATAACTCTTTCATTGATATTTTGCCTTC
>JAAYFB010000114.1 GCA_012728465.1 Proteiniphilum sp.
TTCGATTGAATATTTCATTGCATTTATCGTATATATCTCCAAACTTGAAGTTGAAAATATACTCAAACGCTTTTGACAATTGCATTAAAGAGACCGGTTTTCCTGAAGCATCTTTTACATCTTTAGTCAGAGAAATAGCCAAAACTATTTCCGCAATTGCAATAATCCCAAACCTACTTTTAGGTGTAATATTCAAATCCGACATGAACAATTCGGTATCATGCCTAGAAAATAATTCAGGATACTTAAGCTTCAGGTGAAGCAGCTGAATTTCATGTGCAACAAAGCTTGACACCCTATGTAGATACATAAGTTTGTATGCATTTTTTTTCCTGGTCGTAAAGAAAGTTCGATTTTATTAGTTCAAACTCAGTACGATAAAAATATAGCATTCGGAATAATACCGAATTATTTGTTTCGGAATCACACATTTCTCCAACATGTTCTACAAAATCCTCATAGGCATTTAGAATTTCTTCGTTAGATACTTGTAAAGATTCAGTAAATAAACTGATTAATCTTTGGTTTTGAAATTGTTTCATAGGCATAAAGTTTTAAATTAGTTTTTATAGCTGATATCTGAAAAACAAATAATTTTATGCCTTATATTGTAAGAGAATAGTCAGGAAACTTTTAAGTGATTCCTTTTATCTAATACGTTGAATTTGTTCAAAATTTATTTTTAATAAAAATATTTATGAGCTAATTTCTTCTTGTAATCTATCAAATGAGTCTGCTAATTCGAATTTTATTCCCGTCTTTATAGCGGCGAAGTGTTTCTTACCACAATTTATTTTTGCCCTTTCAGTCAGCTTTATAGAATCATCAAATAATCCGCCTTTAGTTTCTACTACAAAATATAGTTTCTGATCCTCACCATCATCCCATACAAGAGCCCAGTCAGGATTATACGCACCGAGCGGTGTGTCAATCTTAAACCATGAAGGCAATTTTGCAAACACTTTCACATTTTCTGACCCCTCCAATCGCTGAGCCATATCTCGTTCTACGATTGAATCATAAATAACATAATCATATGGAGATTTTGAGCTTTCCAATAGATTGCTATTCAAATATCCTTGCAGTTCTTTATTCTCAAACAATTCCTGACACCATACATCATTATCAATACGTTGATATTTTATGCCATCCACTAACATCAAACGCATTTCGTTACGAATGATATCAATAACTGATTCGATAAATGCTTGTGGGTTTTTCTTGAAAGCATCCAACCTTTTGCTTTTTGTCAAAATAGCAATAATGCTTTGACGAGTTAGACCGGTTTCATTTTGCAAATAGGACACAATATCTGGTAACGTTGAAACATCTTCATCAATAATTCTTGCCGATTCGCGAGGAGTATTTTCATCACCCATCACACCTCCTTCGGTAATAGCCAACTTAATTTTCCGAGTAACAAACCTACCTTTTCCCGTTGTCACTTCCTCATAAACCTTATTCGCACATCGATCAATTAGAGTGCCTGAATCTACCTGAACCGAATAAGTAGTTTTATATTTAATTTTATCCCAAAGGTTTTTAAAGCCTTCATTATGAATAAAAAATTCCTTCCGAAAAGTTACTTTTCGGGCATCATCACGATTTTTGATATTCATAAAGTTGCCACTGATACGTTTCAAGACCTTAACAATTGGCATTTTTATATAATCATACTCTTCAGGAATAACCACTCTATTATCTCGCAAATCTATCTTAAGCTTATCCTGCACTTTGGCAGCAATCTCTTTGGTTTTCTTGTTCACCACCTCCTCTTTCACATATCCCTTTACCACAAAATGATTATATAGATTCTCACTTTGCACCTCATCCAAATACACAGGTTCTTCATTAACCACATCCACCACAATACGGGCAAAAGAATACTTATGCAACAAACCAAATGTAATACCAGTATCCTCTTCAATCTCTTTTTGTAAAGCCTTTGCAAATGACTCGTAACTCTCATTAGCCATTACGGTAAGCGTATTCACATCAAAGCCCTTCACACGCTCTCCATCCTGGTTTACGCACAAACGAAGTCCTCGGCCAATCTCCTGACGCTTTTTTATTTCTGTAGAAGTATCATTAAGTGTACATATCTGGAATACATTAGGATTATCCCAACCTTCACGCAATGCTGTATGAGAAAAAATAAAACGTAGAGGCGAGTCAAAACTAAGCAGCTCTTCCTTCTTATTCATTATCAAGTTAAATGTATCGTCATCTCTAGCAGCATAACGAGATTCGGATGAATCAACATAATACTCAAACTTATCTTTTTTGTTTGATGCTTTTGCCTTTTTATCTATTGAGAAATAACCATTATGCACCTGACTAACATCAATATTCCTGTCTCGCAAATCATTAAATAATGTTTGATATCTGTGACGTTTAATAATCTTCATATACTCCTCCTCAAACATTTTAGCGTATCTACCGGCAATCGCATTACCCTCCTCATCATACATTCGATAATTTGCCACCTTGTCAATAAAGAAAAGACTAAGCACCTTTATGCCTTGTGGGTTTAGAATAAGCTCCTTATCCAAGTGTGACTCTATAGTCATACGAATTTGCTCACGCTTCAGCATTTCTTCGCCCAAGCTACCTGATGCCACACCTTGTTTAACAAGCGTATTATTACTTGTGAATGACATAAGCCAATTCTCACCATCATTCCAAATATCCTCTACAATGTACCCTTCATATTGCTCACGCTTAGTAATGTCATATAAATCTTCTCCCTTTCTCACCCACTTCTTTTTGCGGTCCACCTTACCTTTGTTCTGAATATCAATCTCCACCTGTGCACGGATTCCATTTTTATTATCAACCTTTAGCAAATTAATATAAGCATCATTCTGAAATCCCTCTACGGCTGCCGTTGCCACCTCAATCTGTTTCACCAACTTCAATTCATAAGCATCAACAGAATCAAGCTTGTACATCATATTATAAGCTGTGCGGTGTGTGGCAGAATATCGTAAACAACAAAGTGGATTGAGTGCTGCAATCGCCTCTTTGGCCTTATCAGTATTATCCACGCTTTGGGGCTCGTCAATTATAACTATAGGATTAGTCTCCCTTATCAACTCCATTGGTTTGTGCCCCAGCTTATCATTATATCGGTGAATAATATTAGATTTGTTATTTTCATCATCATTCACAAAGCTTTTTCGGAAAGCATCAATATTGATAACCATTATCTGAATGCTATCACTTGTTGCAAAAGAGCGAACCTGCTCCAGCTTAGCTGAATCATATACAAAATAATCGTACACCACATTTTCGAACTCTCCTTTGAAATGCTCTTTAGTAATCTCAAGCGACTTTTTTGTACCCTCCTTGATAGCAATAGTTGGCACCACTATAATAAACTTTGTAAAACCATATCGTCGGTTCAACTCAAAGATAGTTTTCAAATATACATACGTCTTACCGGTACCTGTTTCCATCTCCACAGTGAAGTTCATCCCCTCTTTTTTGAAACTCGCAGCTGTAGATTGTGCCAATCCATTACGCAACTGAATGCGCTGGATATTGGCAAGCATATCCTCATCAATCATCTTTAGAGAATTGCCAATACCTATAGTCGAACTTTGGAAAAGTCTTCCTGCATCATCCTGTGTGGGTGCAACCGAGAAGTTACTTTGAAAAATCTCTTCTCCTTCAAATATATCACATATACTATTTACCGCATCACTTTGATATTCAAGATCTCTCTCAAATTTTAATATCATTTTATTTGCCATACCCTTACCTTTATACAGATGTCACATTAAGAATACCATGCTGTTTTAGTATCAGCATTGTATTTGTCTTCACTTCATCCGAACCATTAAAGCCCGAATCTTTAAATACCACACGACAGTTTATATCTACACCTTCAGGACTAACCTCTTCAAACAGCTTGCCAATACCCTCTGCCACATCAGTAGTAAGATTATCAGCCAAACAAACGATGAGCGAACCCGCACCCATTTCATATACCGTCTTTCCGTCAATCGAGTGTCGGTTAATTTTCTCAGTTAGCTCAATACCATATTTAATTAGTATTTCGTAAAGCAAATCATCTTCGCTTCTATCTTCTTTGATATTGAACAGTGAGTTATTAAGTGCTGTTTCCAGATTGTCGGGGTCGCTATCCCAAGCATTGATATTGGAGCTATCAAGTTTAAATACTTTGAAACCGATGTCTAATTTCTTCTCTTCTTCAGCAAATAGTCCGCCTTCTTTTTCGGCTTTCGCTTTTTGTTCCTCCACAATCTTCTTCCCGGCACGACGAATACGTTCTTTGGCTATTTCGGGAATAGTGGCATAGCCTGCTTTACGGGCTTCGCTCTCTTCTGGTGTTGGTTCGGGTATTTGTACACAGATATATTTGCGATTGCCACCGTCCTCGGCGTTTAGTTGCATTACCGCATCCGCTGTAGTAGCACTTCCGGAAAAAAAATCAAGGATTATGGCGTCATCCCTAGTAGAA
>JAAYFB010000115.1 GCA_012728465.1 Proteiniphilum sp.
TCCACCCATGGCGGCAAGCTTGTGGGGCGATGTGTATCTGTTATTTACCAATAATTCGCTACATGCGATGAAGTCGGTAAATGTATTTTTCTTGTTCAATAGCTTGCCATCTTCATACCACTGCTCACCCAAGTCGCTACCGCCTCTAATTTGTGCTATGCCAAATACAAATCCTCTGTCGATAAGGCTGTAGAAACTGGGACTAAAAAATACGTCCGAACTATTGCCATAGCTGCCATATGAGTATAGTAGGGCAGGGTTGTTGCCATCTTTCTTGAGTCCCTTTTTATAGACTATTGCCATTGGCACTTTCACTCCATCTGGGGCAGTGGCCCATAGTCTCTCAACGGTGTAGTCGTCTGTATTGAAGCCTGAAGGAATCTCCTGAGTCTTTAATGTAGTGCTCTCTTTGGTAGTCATGTCATACTCGAAAAGAGTGCTTGGTCTATTTAGCGAGCTGTATGTGTATCTGATAGTTTGTGCGTCGAACTCTGGGTTCCCATTTAGAGATGCTGTGTAAACTGGTTCGGGAAATGAAATTGTTTGTTGTTCTCCTTCTCCTCCTAGTGGTATAATTTGTATGTCGGCAAGCCCATTTTTGCGAATCTGAATTGTCATCCAATTCTTCAATACATCAATGCCTTCTATTAAAACATCACTATTGTGTGGCATAAACTCTTTCCAAGTGTCCATGTCTTCATAGCCCACACTAGGTGCTACATATATTTTACCATTCAGGTTTTGCTTGTCTTTATATCTGACAAAGAATTTATCGTTGTGAGGATATATCGAGTAGTCCACATCCTGCACTCGTGGCATAAATGTTTTGTATGCTTCTGTGGGATTGTTTGCCGATATGATATGCTCTTCAGTAGTGGTGGAGCTAGCGCTTGCTATAAATATATACTCCTTCGTTTTGCTACCCGATACGTATGTGGAAAACTTTTCGTCCGACTCTTCATACACAAATATGCTTTCACTATCGGTAATCTTTTGACGATATATCTTATCCGACCTCAGCTTATCATTAATTTGACTGTAAAATAGAGTCTCGCTATCATTGGCCCATGCTGCTGAGCTCACGCCTTGCTTCTCGAAGCCTATGGTTTGATTTGTAGATAAATCTTTAATCTTTAAAATAAATTCGGCATACGATCCTGTTTCGTTGTAGAAGTATGCGGCCTTATTATTATCGGGGCTAATGGTGTAGCCTGCAAATATAAAAGCTGCCTTACCCTCTGCCATCTCATTTACATCAAATATCACCTCTTCGGGTGCATCCATCGAGCCTTTGCGTCGCAGATAAGTGCGATATTGCTTACCTTTTTCTGTTCTGCTGTAGTAGTAATATCCGTCTCGAAGTGTGGGATAGCTCTCGTCATCTTCCTTCATGCGTCCGACTATTTCATCATAAATAGTTTTCTGCAAATCTTCGGTTGAAGCCATCACCTCATTTGTGTATTGGTTTTCGGCATTAAGATAATCTATTACCTTTTGATTACTTTTGTCTTTCAGCCAAAAGTAATTGTCTGTACGCTCGTTGCCAAAGTTGTTAAATAGTTGGGGCGATTTCTCAGCCATGGGTGGTGTTGAAAAATCTGATTGATTTTTAATCGTTGTCTCTTTATTCATTGTTGTACACGAAATGATTGTTGATAATGCAAATGTACATATAAAAAGGTAATTGGTTAGTTGCATATTATTTTCTATTACTAAAGATGTATTAATATGTGGATTTAATATTAAACAAGGAAAACGAGTATTAGTTGAATGGTTATGGCATAATTTTATTTTATACAACAGGCATTTCCAAGCGGATTAATGATTTTATATGACTTGAGATCAAGTTATAAATGCAGCCTTTTGGAAAGTAACGAAGACGGTTGAAATACTTCTATACTTATACACATAGCTGTCATTTCGGCGTTGTGTATAGTATAGTAGTTGTGCGTAATGAGGATTAGTGGTGATATACAATGTTAAACCTATAGTTCTTACAGAATCAAATAGTAAACAATAGCCCACACTGCTATAAAAAATAAGCCAATTGTTAGAGAACTTTTGAATTTTTTCATATCCTTCTTCACAAAAACAAGATATACTAGATAGCAAACAAGTACTACTATCATTGCAATGGGAATGTATAAGTATCTCATATCGTTTATATTTATTTTGAAGTTGTTTTAGTCTATGAAATCAAATGAGTGAATAGGTCGTTGTGGCTGTTTAGGTGTTGATATTTTATTTTATGACTTTGAAGTCTATCTTCTAGCGAGCCCAAGTCGTTTTTATTGTTGAGCTCGATGCCAACCACAGCTGGTCCAGCCTCACGATTATTCTTTTTTGTGTACTGAAAGTATGTAATATCATCTTCGGGTCCCAATATTTCATTGACGAACTCTTTGAGTGCTCCAGGGCGTTGCGAAAGATTTATTAAGAAGTAGTGCTTAAGTCCCTCGTACAGTAACGATCGTTCTTTTATCTCTTCCGTTCTGGTGATGTCGTTGTTGCCACCACTAATAATGCAAACAACATTCTTGCCTTTAATCTTATCAGAATAAAAGTCTAAGGCAGCTATAGTTAATGCTCCTGCTGGCTCCACCACTATTGCATCCTCATTGTATAGTCGAAGTATTGTGGTACATACTTTTCCTTCTGGAACAAGAACAATATCTGTAAGGTTCTCTTTGCAAATTTCGAATGTAGAATCGCTTACTCTTTTCACTGCAGCTCCATCTATAAATTTATCAATATCCTCTAATGGCGTGTTAACACCATTTTCGATAGATGTTTTCATTGATGCTGCACCTTCAGGTTCTACTCCTATGATTTTTGTTTGTGGGCTTAGTTGCTTAAACACAGTGCTCACACCAGCTGCCAGTCCTCCACCACCTATGGGCACAAATAGATAGTCAACGCTGCGAGTTGAGTCTTCCATTATCTCTAGTCCTACGGTTCCTTGTCCAGCTATTATTTCATCCCCATCAAATGGATGTATAAATATTTCATTGTGCTCTTCGCAATATTTGCTCGCATGCTCAAAAGACTCATCAAACGTGTCTCCCTTTAGGATAACTTCCACCTTGTCTTTTCCAAAAAGTCTTACTTTACTTACCTTTTGTTTGGGTGTTGTTAGTGGCATAAATATAGTAGCCTTTATGTTTAGTTTTTTGCAGGCATATGCTACTCCCTGAGCATGGTTGCCAGCACTAGCACAGACAACTCCTCTTGTCATTTCATCTCCAGACAAACTGCTAATCTTGTTGTATGCACCTCGAAGCTTATATGAGCGAACAGGCTGTAAGTCCTCTCTTTTTAACATGATATCAGCACCATATTGTTCGCTAAGGTTTTCGTTTATCATAAGTGGAGTGTGCATAGCAACACCCTGTAGCTTTACTTTGGCTTTATATATATCTTCTAACTTTATCATTGTTCGATTGATTTGTACGAGTTGCAAAGTTATTTAAAAAAAAGTATTCTGGGTTGCTAATCGTAAATTCATTGTAATCTTTTTGTGTCATATTATTACTTTTAAGAGCATTTGTATTGAAATCTTGATATATTCGCCTAAATAAGGTTGCAATGCCATTAGTTAGGTCTTCAAAAATAGTTTATACCTGTTGGTAATATAACACTCAATTCCGCAACTGATTTATTTTGAAGCAAAGTGTTGAGTATATATAGTTGACAAGTTGAGTAATCTAAAATGCATTCCATAATATCTCCGAATTTTCGACAACGAGCAAAAGTCAACCCACATTGACACTCGCCAAAAAGGCAATGAGCAAAAGTCAAATATGGTTGACATAAAAAATTTAGGGAATGAGTAAAAATGGTTTGTAAAATAGCATTTATTTTTGTGCAAATGCTTTTATTATTTGCAAAATGCTTCCGCAAAATGGAAATTGATGAAAAACCATTCGATTTTAACCATTTTCACTCGCAATTCATAAAACATGTTATCACTTTTGCTCGTTGTCACACGGAA
>JAAYFB010000116.1 GCA_012728465.1 Proteiniphilum sp.
AAGATGTCCAAAGGGGATGCTCTTTTACTTACTCTATTCTATTTAGAGGATAATTCTATAAAAGAAATAGCTTCGATTATGGGGCTCAATATCCCTAATGTGAAAGTTAGATTGCATAGGGCGAGGCTTCTTTTCAAACATTTATGGACAAAGAATTTTGACGTGCCCACATTTTAATAAAAAAATCAACAATATGGAATATAAAAATATAGATGCTAATGATAGAGCAATTCGTCAAGCCATTGAGATGACTAAAAAAAAGGCTCCTGACAATTTGAAGCATAGAGTAATGCATCAAATAATGCAAGAGGAGGCACTCAAGAAAAAATATCAAATATCAAACAAAAAGTCAATAAATCTGCTTAAAGACTTCTTTGGGATTTATGGTGTAATGTATGCGGTGTTGATACTTATATTGTTGGGTTCGTACTTTACGAAAGGTAAATATTTCATATTGAGCTCCCAGTTTATGTATCCCGTTTTTTTTATATGCTTTGTGTTTGCTGCCTTTTGGTTGATAGTTACTATAGATTCAAGGCGCAAGCAAAGATAGATAACCAGAATGTTAGTGGGGGTGCGACTCTTAGTCACGCCCTCACTGTGGTATTTACTCACCTTTCACCTAACCTGTTTTGCTAATCAAATCGTCTTTTTCATAAAAGAACTGTTTCTCACCAAAAGCAGGCACTAGCTCATCTAGCCATGTTGCCTTATTGTCATATTTAGCAAAAAATGGGATGTTTGTTAAGTCAGGATTGCGACACTGCAAAAAACGAAGCATAAATACTTTCTCTCCATTCACTTTGTTTACTCCCAATACCTGAACCTTGCCTGGCGCAGCACTCATGCTAGGCCCACGCACTGTACGAGCAATTCCGCTTACGGCAGCAATAGCATCTCGGTATATCTCCCATGATTTTGCCAATGGCACCTCAAAGAAAGATTTCGATCCTGTATCTCTAGCCACAAACATATAGTAGGGTATGAGTCCAAGGCGTACCTGCTCTGTCCACATTTTCTTCCATATTTTGTAATCGTCATTTATGTATCTAAGTAAGGGTGATTGAGTCCTAATTATTGCACCTGTGTTTTGAATTCTTTCAATTGCTTGTTTCACAGCATCTGTTGACAACTCGGTGGGGTGATTAAAATGTGCTTGAAAAGCAAGATGTTTCCCCGCCTTTTTCACTTTCTCAAATAGTAGTAGCATTTCGTCAGCATCTTTGTCAGTCAGAAATCTATAGGGCCAATATGCTAATGACTTAGAGCCTATTCTTATATTTTTTATGTGACTAAACTTTTTGTCGAGTAATGGTTCTATGTACGACGACATCACTTTTGCGGTGGTTGTCATTGGGTCACCTCCAGTAAATAGCACATCGGTGATGTTTTTATCTGTTAGAAGGTATTTGTGTAGCAAGTCAGCTTCTCGCATTGCAAACTTAAGACCACTCATTCCCGAAAACTGAGGCCAACGGAAGCAAAATGTGCAATAAGCATGACATGTTTGACCTTGGCTTGGAAAAAAAAGAGCTGTTTCGCGATATTTATGTTGCATTCCGTGTAGTTGCTGTCCATCCACAGTTGGGATATTCTTTTTTTGTCCTGCAGGATTAGGGTTAAGTTGCATTCTGATATTGTGAATGGCTTTTATTAAAGTCGCCTTATCACTTGTGGCTAACAACTCACTAACTTTATTGTAGTTTTCTTCAGAAAGCATTTCCCGTCTAGGAAATGTTAGAGTAAAGATTGGGTCGTCAGGTATGTTGTTCCAGTCAATGAGTTCATCAGTTACATAGTTGTTTACTTTAAATGGTAGTACCTGTCCTACTATATTAATGGCTTCAATATCTTCTTGAGATAGTGAGCCTATTTGAGGGATGTTTTTAAAATTTCGGAGCGTAAAACCCCTGTACTTATTAATAGTCATAATTAATATAGTTATTGATGTTGTGTATAATAAAAAATGTGATAACCTTATGAGGACTATGTGTTGATAATATTTAAATATATTTTCCTCGTCTCAACAAATGTAATAAATAAAAATTACAAATAAGAATTTTTTCCACACTACATTTTGAAAAAATGGCAAATAATTGATTTGAGACTCTGAGTTTTGTATGATATTTCAAGTGTTTTTTTATTGTTTTGTTTGTGTCACTTATTATATTTATCGGGCTATTATCTTTTGATATTTACGTATCAATACGGTGCTTTTTGCTCTAAATAGTCAATAATTATAGATTAAAAGTAATAATTTATTTGAAATATGTACGAAGTAAAAATATTATACTTACATTTGTAGCATGAAAGGTAAACATACTTCACATATTTACTTCTATAAAGCTTTAGTTGCCCTCCGACGACGATGCTTTTAAATGATGCAGGCTTTCGTAAAAGCTTGCCCCTTTCTATCATATATATTCTTGCCGAAAGGCATTATTTCCAATTATAATTATATTAACATTTAGGATGAGTGTAGAAATTCATATAGCTAATAGTAGCTATGTAGGCTATGCCGAAGAAATTTGCGAATTAATATATGTGTCTGCTCAGGCACGTGGTACGGGTATCGCTAAAAGAAGCCCCGAGTATGTAGCTGAGAAAATCAGATCGGGCAAAGCTGTTGTTGCTTTAGATGGCGACAAGCTAGTTGGTTTTTCATATATCGAGACATTTAGCCATCAACGATTTGTGGCTAACTCTGGACTAATTGTTCATCCCGATTATCGTGGGCAGGGATTGGCAAAAAGAATTAAACGAAATATTTTTGATCTTTCGCGAAAGCTTTATCCCAATGCAAATATATTTAGTATCACTACGGGTTTGGCCGTAATGAAGATGAACTCGGAGCTTGGATTTAAGCCAGTTACATATTCAGAGCTTACAAATGATACTGAGTTTTGGAAAGGGTGTCAAACCTGTAGGAATTTTGATATACTGCAGCGTAATGATTATAAAATGTGTCTGTGTACCGCTTTGTTGTTCGACCCCAACACAGTGAAGAAGGAGGAGCCTATAGTAAATAGCTCTTTTGCAAAGAGAGTGGTGAAACCCATTGTGAAAAAGAGAACACCAAATAAGTTGCATAAAAAATAGTACATCAATAGTATCACTTTTCACTGTGCTGTCTGAAAATATAAAATACATTAATTAATAACTGCTAAGTAGTATGTTCTTAGCGAAAAGCTTAAAAGTAAAATGAAAGAAAAAGTAGTTTTAGCATTTAGCGGAGGTTTAGATACCTCATTTTGTGTGCCATATCTAATAAATGAAAAAGGACTAGAAGTGCACACAGTTGTAGTAAACACTGGTGGATTTTCTGCCGAAGAGTCGAAGCAAATAGAAGAGCGTGCCTTGGCTTTAGGTGCTACTACACATACTCATATCGATGCTGTACAAGATTATTATAACCGAGGGGTTAAATATTTAATCTTCGGCAATGTGTTAAAAAATAATACATATCCTCTGTCAGTTAGCTCTGAAAGATTTTTTCAAGCAATGGAGGTGTTGAATCATGTGAAAAAGGTAGGTGCTAAGTATGTAGCGCATGGTAGCACTGGTGCTGGTAACGACCAAGTTCGTTTTGACATTGTATTTGAAATACTTGCACCAGATGTTCAAATTATTGCTCCTGTGCGTGAAAATTCACTTACTCGTCAATACGAAATTGATTATCTGAAGAATCATGGCTTTGAATCTTCATGGGAAAAATCCAAATACTCTATCAACCAAGGATTGTGGGGTACTAGCGTGGGTGGAGTAGAAACTCTTACTTCTGGAGGTGTCTTGCCCGAGGAGGCTTATCCTTCTCAAGTAGAAAAACAGGGTGTAGAGCGTATTAAAATTGGTTTTGAAAAAGGTGAGCCTATTTCACTAAATGGAAATAAGATGAATCCTGTAGATTTGATTTTAAAACTGCATGATATAGCGTCTGAATATGGAATTGGTCGTGATGTACATGTTGGTGACACTATCATTGGCACTAAAGGCCGTGTGGCGTTTGAAGCTCCATCACCATTGATTATAGTTAAGGCGCACCATCTATTAGAAAAACACTCACTTACCAAGCAACAAATGTATTGGAAAGAGCAACTATCTAATTGGTATGGACAATTGATGCACGAAGCACAATTCCTAGAGCCAGTGATGCGCAATATCGAAACATTCCTTGACGATACTCAAAAGTATGTTTCGGGA
>JAAYFB010000019.1 GCA_012728465.1 Proteiniphilum sp.
ATAACTTGTACTTTCAATAATGAATCCATAATACTAATATATTTAGATGTTAATAACTTTATTCTTGGGTGTAGTAGCCACAAACTCTTTCAAGTAGAATGGCTCAAAATATGCTACGTCAACAAAATCTTTTGCTTCAAATGCTTTCTCTGCCAACACAGTCATAGACTTAGCTTCGGGTTTAATATTGTCAATAAATATTGCATTAGGATGAGTGATCACTTCTTTACATTTATCGGCACCATTTCCAAAAAAAACTACTTTGTGCTTATTAAGAAAGTCTATATAGCTCTCTTCGTCCACAATGTCCGCTGCCGTTTCACGAACCACATTCAAATCGTTATCAAAAAATGTAGCATAAACCTCCATTCGTCTGGCATCTATCATTGGACAAAGAAGTGCACTAGTCTCAACTTCAGATTTAACTTGCTGCGCCATCACCATATGCGTAGGTATTGCAATAAGAGGCACACCCAATCCATAACTTAAACCCTTAGCTTCTGACACTCCGATTCGCAAACCAGTGTACGAACCAGGACCACTGCTAACTGATACTGCATCTATATTCACCCCATTTTGACGAACATATTGCATTATTTGCTCCACAAAAACTCCTAACTTGGAAGAGTGACTTTGTGGTTCATCACTATATTTATATTGTAGTATTTCTCCATTGCTCGATAGGGCAACGGAACAAACCTCCGTGGCTGTTTCTATATGTAATATTGTTGACATGATGCAAATATAATATATATTGCTTTCTTAAAGTTGAATTTATTTCAGAAAAGTATTCTTGGTTAAATAAATGGTTAGAGTTTACAAAAGTATGAGCAATAAAAAAGACTGCACATCTAGTGTGCAGTCTTTAATTGTCTCATATGATAAAAAACTAGTATCTTCTATCACGGTTTCCGAATCCGCCTCTGTCATTGTTATTGTAACGACGTGCACCCTCTTCGCGTGGACGTGCTACAGATACAGCAAGCGTACGACCATCATATTCAGCTCCGTTTAGCTCCTCGATAGCACGTTCGCCATCTGCATCAGCCATTTCAACAAAACCAAATCCTTTAGATCTACGTGTTTCTCTATCGGTAATAACTTTAGCTGAGGTTACTTCGCCGTACTCATCAAATAATTCTTTTAAATCGGCATCGCTAATTTGATAGCTTAAGCCTGCAACAAAAATGTTCATGTAAAAATAAATAAAATAAATAGAATAAATTAATTTGTGCAAAAGTTAATTGTATAATAGATAAGGTTAATGAATTCTTCGCTTCCTATACAGAAGAAAATAACTAAATAACAGTTACCGACGTATATATTACTAATGCATTGGCAAAGATAGAAAGTTTTTTCGGATATAATAGTAAAATTCAACTTATTTGCAAATTTACATCTAATTATTTCTATAAATGCCCATAAAGTACTTGTCGAGTCATTATTCTCTGACAAAAATATCACAAAATATATAAGACATATTTTGCATGTCTATATTGAATAGTATTTTATAAAATCACCTACTTGATTATTTTTATGACAAATATGGACAATAAAATATCATTTGAGTATTTTATTTTATAAATTTGTATCTTTCAATATATAATAGATAAAACAGCATACATTTCAATCTTATTATACAAGAAAAACCTTTATGCGTAATTGAATTAAGTGAAATCAACAAACAATCAATTAGCTTGATTGTTTTTTTAAGTATAGAACAAAAAAATAAAAACTATGAGTCATAAATCATTTTTAGGCATCATTGAGCAAAGTATTAGGCTCAATTGGGAGCTGCCTGCTACAACTGATTTTCAGGGCAAAACTCTAAAATATAAAGACTTTGCCAAAGAAATAGACAAGCTTCACGAGTACATGAAAGCAGCTGGTGTGAATCGAGGCGATAAGGTATCTATTTGCGGGAAGAACTCTGCCAACTGGGCAATTACATTTTTCTCAGTATTATCGTATGGAGCGGTAGTAGTGAGCATCCTTCACGAATTTGATAAAGATAGCATACAATATATAGTTGATCATTCCGACTCTAAAATCCTATTCGTTGACGAAGCTATCTGGCAGGATACTAACGAAGATAAGATGCCAAAAGTTGAAACTGTGTTTTCGCTTGATCAATTCTCGCTGCTAAAAGCATCCACAAAAGAGCTGAAACTATTTGTGACAGACTCTTTCTCCTTTTTTGATAAAAAATACGAAAAGGGTTTTTTTGTGAACGATGTTGCATACAGAAAAGATAAACCCGAAGAGCTTGCTGTCATTAACTACACATCAGGAACTACTAGTAGTCCCAAAGGTGTAATGATTCCTTATCGTAGCTTGTGGTCAAACACTAAATTTGCAAACGACAATTTACCTTTTATCAAACAAGGTGATAATATAGTGTGCATGCTTCCAATGGCGCATACCTATGGATTAGCTTTTGAGATACTTAACTCCATTTCGATGGGTTGTCATATCTATTTTCTTGGCAAAACTCCTTCACCAAAAGTTTTATTAGATGCTTTTGCTAAAATAAAGCCTAAGTTAGTTCTTGCAGTACCATTAATTATTGAGAAAATTGTAACTCGTAATGTATTTCCAAAGCTACAGGAGGGAACAGCCAAAACGTTGCTGAAAATACCTGTATTAAAAGAGATAGTACACAACAAGGTTCGCAAATCACTAATTGATATATTTGGCAATAATCTTGAAGAAGTGGTAATTGGAGGTGCTGCACTTAACCCTGATGTTGAAAGATTTTTACGCAAAATTAGGTTTCCATACACCGTGGGATATGGCATGACAGAATGTGGCCCACTTATATCATATGCATACTGGAGCGATTTCAAGGAAAGATCATGCGGGAAAGTAGTTGACAGAATGGAAGTAAGGATTGACTCTGAAGATCCCCAAAACATTGTTGGCGAAATTCAAACAAGAGGTAGCAACGTGATGCTAGGATATTACAAAAATGAAGAGGCTACAAAAGAGGCTTTCACTGAAGACGGATGGTTAAAGACTGGCGACTTAGGTATTTTAGATAAGGACAATCACGTATTTATCAAAGGAAGAGATAAGAACATGATTCTTGGACCATCTGGACAAAATATTTATCCAGAGGAAATTGAGGACAAGCTAAATAACTCTCCCTATATTCTAGAATCCTTGGCGATTGAAGAAGATGGAAGAATAGTAGCTCTTATTGTACCAGAAGTGGATGAACTAAAATCTGCAGGCATAACTTCTAAGGATGATTACGAAGAGTTTTTTGCTAAGATTATTTCTGAAATTAATTCAACACTTGCTAGTTTCAGCAGAATAGCTTCATTCAGGATTCAAGAAGAAGAATTTGACAAGACTCCCAAACGAAGCATTCGCCGCTTTAAGTATCAAAAGAAGTAAACAATCACTACAAAGAGAACCTATTGCCAGCCCTCAAAAAGCTTTTATATTTTTCTTTATTAAATACATAGTAGAAGGCTCCTCTCTTGGATGATAATTTATCTTTTTCCTCCAGTTTATCGAGGATATCCATAGAGGAGACTTTTTTTCTAAAGTTACGTTTATCAGCCGGCATTTGGTAGATAGCCTCCCACAAATCTTGCAAGGCTGGAAGTGTAAACTTTTCCTCAAAGAATTCAAAAATTATTGGTTGCGAAGAGGCTTTGTACCTCAATAGTTGCAAGGCATCATCAACCATTTTATTATGGTCGAAAATCAAATTTGGCAATTCTCTAACATTTACCCATTGAGCATCGAACTCCTTTGCCAAACTTGTATCAAAATCCTCAAGCTTCACTAGAGCATAATAAGTTACCGACACAACTCTGTCTCCAGGATCTCTACCCATTTCACCATATGCTCCTACCTGCTCCATGTATATACCATCTTGTCTAGTATATCTATATAAAACTTTTTCAGCAGCATTTTGCAATCCTTCTTCCTCATCCATAAATCCCCCCATAAGAGACCACTCCCCTTTGTTAGGCTCTAATGGTCTTCGTGTAAGAAGAATATGAAGTTCTTTGTCTTTAAAGCCAAATATAATACAGTCAACTGCTATTAAGAACTTGGCACTGTGTGAATAAAAATTGGTTAACATATCAAATTTAAGCATTTATAAGATTGTTAAAGTAAAAAAGGGAGAAGGAAGTATTATAGCTCACCCCATTCTCCCTCTATAATAATTATAATGAATATTTTATTAGTATTAATATGAACTATAACTTACGTGCACCGTCACTAATAACTACGTCATATATCTTAGGCTCGATACCATACTTTTCCTTGTATTGGGCTTTAGCATTATTAATGAATGAGTCATACAAATCAATTTTAACTAGATTGATTGTGCAACCACCAAAACCACCGCCCATTACTCTAGAGCCAGACACTCCCTGTTCTTTAGCAATATCGTTCAAGAAGTCAAGCTCTTCACAGCTCACTTCATACTTCTTGCTCATGCCATGATGTGTTTCAAACATTTTTTGTCCTACTGTTTCGTAGTCATCTCTTTGAAGTGCATCAGACACATCATGTACACGCTGTGTCTCTTCAATCACATACTCTGCACGAAGAAAGTCTTCAGCCGAGATTTGATCTTTTACCTCAATAAGCATCTCCATAGATGCATCACGTAAAAATTCAACTTCAGGATGATTTTTTGCAATAGCTGCTGCTGCTGTTTCGCAAGACTCGCGACGCTTATTGTAAGCGGAAGAAGCAAGCTCATGCTTCACCAAAGTATCAAGTAATACCAATCTGTAGCCATGTGGAACGGGATCAAATGGATAATACTCATACTCCATGCTTTTTGTATCTAATCTAATTAGATGGCCAGCTTTGCCAAAGATAGATGCAAATTGGTCCATGATACCACACATTACTCCAACATAGTGATGCTCGGTGTGCTGCCCTATTCTTGCTAACTCAAACTTATCGATGCCCAAATTAAGCATATCATTTAGAGCAAAGCCAAAAGTGCTTTCTAATGCAGCAGAAGAAGACATGCCTGCTCCTAACGGAACATCACCAGCAAATGCAGTATCAAAGCCTTCAACTTTGCCACCACGTTTGATTATCTCACGGCATACACCAAATATATACTTAGCCCAACTCTCTTTAGGAAGGTCTTCTTCGTTTAAGCCAAATTCAGACCATTCATCCAAGTCTGCTGCGTATGCTTTTATTTTATCTGTTCCATTAAGTCTAATAGCAGCAATCATTCCTTTATCTACAGCACCTGGAAATACAAAGCTCCCGTTATAGTCGGTATGCTCTCCAATTAGATTGATACGTCCTGGAGATGTATATACCACAGGAGTATCTCCGCCTATTTTGTCTTGAAATATTTTTAATATTTGCTCTTTAGTCATTATTCTTCTTTTGATTTATTCTATTTCGAATGCACCAAAGCCTTACAGCTCTGGTGCATTAATATATAGTATTGTATAAGTTTAGCCTTCTACTGGAATATCAGTATTTACATTTTTAGAACCTACTAAAGCATAGTAGATTAGGTATGCAAGACCAGCTGCTACTACCCAGTAGCTAGTTAGATAACCAACACCTCCAGTGATATCCACGATAGCGTTTTGCAATAGAGGCAAGATACCACCACCACAAACCATTACCATAAAGATACCTGATGCTTTTTCAGTATATTTACCAAGTCCTTCAACGGCAAGATTGAAAATACCACCCCACATTACTGAAGTACACAACCCTCCAAGCACCAACAATGCTGCATTAATTGGCACATTAGCTAAACCAAATAAACCATCTGCACCACCGCTCTTGAACACTGGTAGATTAACCATAGAGTCAACAGGAGCAAACATGGCAGATAGAGTCAACACTAATCCAGCTACAGAAGCAACTAAAAGCATAGATTTTGCAGACACTTTGCTACCAATAGCAGCACCTACAAGGCGACCTACTAACATTAGCAACCAATAAGTAGCAGTAACTGATCCAGCAATAGCTTCAGCTGCTCCAGTTCCACCAAGTTTAAGAACATCTAGATCTGGGTTTTGTAACCATTTGTTTAGAATGTTAGGGATACCCACCTCAACACCTACATAAACAAAAATACCAACAGCTCCTAACACAAAGTGGCGGAACGATAATGGTGAATATTTTGCTTTTTCGATAGTTGCGTTTTCTTGTACTGATTTTCTTTCAGGAATAGCAGAAACAAGGATAACGATAAATGCAAAAGCGAAAATTGCAAGAGCAGCATACATTAATGGAAATACGTCGCTAATTTTTGCAGTTGCAATAGATGGAATTAAGATACCTGTAAGAATGATAACCGCAGTTCCACTCAGTGAATTGAAAGATCCACCAATTTGAATCAATTGGTTTCCTTTATTGCCTCCACCACCTAATGAGTTCAACATTGGGTTTACAACTGTGTTAAGCATAGTCATTGAAAAACCAGCAACAAATGCACCTAATAGATAAACGCCAAAGCTACCTACAAAGCCTGACGCTGTTTGAATACCAACTCCTATGAAACCAACAGCAATAGCAATAAGAGCTGTTTTTTTGTACCCTAGCTTTTGAAGCATAGTTCCCGCAGGATAACCCATAAATGCATAAGCAATAAAGTTAGCAAATACACCTAGTGTTCCCATCCAGTTAGGTACACCAAATTGATACTTTAATACATCACCCATTGGAGATGCTAAATTTGTTACGAAGGCAATCATTCCAAATAGGAAAATCATAACAATAATTGGAATGATTCTTCCAGAACCTTGATTAGTTTTTGTACTCATACTTTTTTTATTAATTGTTTGTTTTAATTTTTATTGTTGTTATACACTAAATTTAAAAGTTGTTCGTGAATTAAATCTTTCACCAGGTTTTAGAACTACTGAAGGGTAATCTGGCTTATTTATGCTATCAGGGTAATGCTGAGTTTCGAAGCAAACCGCTGCCCGCTCTGGGTATCTATTTCCATTTTTTCCTTCAAAATCACCTGTCATCCAGTTTCCAGTATATAGCTGAACTCCTGGTTCGGTTGTGAACATCTCCATTTTAATTCCTGTTTTGGGAGATTCACACAATCCTACATACGAATATTCATCTTCCGACTTTTTATTCAATATATAGGTATGATCATATCCCTTACCAAATACGAGTTGCTCAAAATCGTCATTTATTCTGTCACCAATTGCACATGGCTTTGTAAAATCCATTGGAGTATCTTTCACTGCTTCTGCATCGCCATAAGGAATAGCTGTATTATCAGTAGGCAAGTATGAATCAGCATTAAGCGTCAAAATGTGATCGCCAATATGTGGATCACCTTCACCTGAAAGATTAAAATAGGAGTGGTTGGTAAGATTCAAAATGGTAGTCTTATCTGTTGTGGCTTCGTAGATAATATCAAGCGCATTATCATCAGTCAATGCATAGGTGATGAAAACATTTAAGTTTCCAGGGAAACCCTCCTCTCCATCTTTCGACAAATAATTTAAACGAATACTGTTATCTGAAACCTCTACAACTGTCCAGCATACTGCATTAAATCCTTTGATACCACCATGTAGTGAGTTTGGACCATTATTTACTGCCAGTTTGTATTCTACTCCCTCGAGTGTAAATTTTCCTTTTGCTATTCGATTTGCTGTTCTTCCACAAACGGCACCAAAATATGGCTCTGGAGAAGTTATATAGTCTTCAATATTGGTGTGACCTAAAACCACATCAACCAATTTACCTGACTTATCAGGAATCATTAGTGATACTATTTTTGCCCCATAATTGGTTACTGTAACTTCACTTCCAGTCTTGTTTGTTAGAACGTATAATCCAGTTTGCACTCCATCTATAAGTTTATCAAAATCACTAGAATGCAAACCAGATTTATTATACATTTTGTTCATGTTCTTTAGGGTTTTAAATAAAAGATAATTATGAAGATTGATGCATTCTTTAATTTGGTGTAAAAATAACACATTCTTTCACAAGTATCCTTGCGTATAAATGTGTTATATAACATGTTTTCTAAAAACACTTTACACCCTAATCACTAGTGTACACTTAATCCTATCATAATCACCTCATTATTATATTTTTTATATTAAATCTCAATCTTAATTATTTTTACATCAATGTAAGCAAGCACTCTCTATTACTCTTCTTC
>JAAYFB010000117.1 GCA_012728465.1 Proteiniphilum sp.
GTCATATTTAACATATTTCAGGCTGAAAACTATCTTTGTGGTTCCCGAATTGTCAATTCCAAATGGAATATAGATTTTGTGTTAGACCATTTTTGCAATTCCATTTGGAATTATTAAAATGCTTTAAACGATTTCTCTGATTCCAAATGGAATGTTGATTTTGTGTTAAGACATTTTGGCAATTCAAAATGATTGTGTTAAATCGCGTACCACATTTATATGATTCCATTTGGAATCCTATCATTGTGGTTTGCGATTGGGGTGATTCTGTTTTGTTTTAGTGTGGCGTGGTTTGTTATTTGACCAATTTCATCTATTTTGAGTGTAGTGTGGTTTGTGTTTAGTATGTTACTATTTGTATTGTACAAAAAAAAGCGACAACCTAACTCGTAGGTCATCGCTTTTACTATAATCACGGTTGTGCAAACGATTGATTACACAAACATCTTTTTGAATTTACTAAACAGACTCTTCTTTACAGATTCTGAAGGAGTAAAGTTTTCTGATTTCTCGAGCTCCTCAACTTTCTTCTTTTCTGACGAGCTTAGTTTTTCGGGAACATATACGTTTACGTTGATAAGCTCATCGCCCGTGCCAAAGCCATTAATGGATGGTAGCCCTTTGTTTCTCAGTCTAAGCACCTTTCCTGGCTGTGTGCCTGGTTCAATCTTTACTTTGGCTTTTCCCTCAATTGTGGGCACTTCTACTGTACCACCCAATACGGCAGTGGGAAAGCTGATGAATAGATTGTATATGACATCATTTTGGTCTCGAATTAGATTTGGGTCTTCTTCCTCCTCAACTAGAATAAGAAGGTCGCCATTTACTCCACCACGTCGTGCAGCATTACCTTTGCCTTGCATCGATAGTTGCATGCCTTCTTCTACACCCGCCGGTATTCTGATGCTTATTATTTCATCTTCGTGCTGAAGTCCTTCGCCATTACAATGTGAGCACTTTTTGCGAATAGTTTTTCCCTCGCCATTACAAGTAGGACATGTTGTGGTGGTTTGCATTTGTCCCAAAATGGTGTTTGCTACTCTAGTAGTTGCTCCCGACCCATTACATGTAGAACAGGTCTCAAGCTCAGTTCCATTTTCTGCACCAGTGCCACTACAGTGACTACAACTTACATCTTTCTTTACTTTTATCTTCTTTTCTACTCCGTTTAGTATCTCCTGAAGATTTAGTTTTACTTTCACTCTCAGATCCGATCCTCTATTGGCACGGCGTGAGCGACTTCCGCCACCACCAAATCCTCCAAATCCACCGAATCCTCCAAAGTGTCCACCAAATATATCTCCAAATTGTGAGAATATATCGTCCATAGACATGCCACCTCCAAAGCCTCCGCCACCAGCTGCACCGCCCATGCCTGCATGACCAAACTGGTCGTAGCGTGCACGCTTGTTGTCGTCACTAAGAACTTCGTAAGCTTCTGCTGCCTCTTTAAACTTTTCCTCAGCTACTGGATTGTCAGGGTTTTTGTCAGGGTGATATTTAATGGCCTTCTTTCTATATGCCTTTTTTATTTCATCAGCCGAGGCACTTTTGCCTACACCCAATACTTCGTAATAATCTCTCTTTTCTGCCATCTTATTCCCCTACAATTACTTTTGGATATCTTATTATTTTGTCGTGCATCATGTATCCTTTTTGGATGCAGTCAATTACAACTCCTTTTTGCGACTCATCTTGCACAGGTACTGTGGTGACTGCCTCAAAGCGGTCGGAGTCGAATGGTTGGCCAATTGCTTCTATTTCCTTAATTCCTTGTTGTTGAAGAAACTCAGTAAACTTTGCATATATCAAATCCATCCCTTCCACTAGTGCATCTTTGTCTTCAGTAGTGTGAAGTGATTGCAACGCACGTTCAAAATCATCTGCAAATGGTAGCACATTGATAATGATGCGTTCGCCACCTGTTTTTATTATCTCTGCCTTTTCTTTTATTGTTCGTTTGCGGAAGTTGTCAAATTCGGCATGGACACGCAGGTACTTATTGTTTAGCTCCTCATATTGTGCTTGTAGCTCCTCAAGAGGGTCTATCTCTGTTGGGCTATTGTCCTCAATATTTTCTTCAGTGTTTGAAGTATTCAATTCATCCTCGTGCATATCGTCAGGATTAATAAAATTGTCTTTCTCTTTCATTGTCATAATAAATTATGTGATTGCTTTCTAACGAGCAACTATACTTTTAATTGTTATGTTATTTCCATTGCAAATAGTTTGCCAGTTTTTTAGTTTTGTCAGTTTTGTGTCAAAACAAAGGGCTATTACTATTATTGTTGTATTATTTTTGTTTTATTTAATTATTGTCAGTAATAATTAAATACGAAATTCCTTTTGACAGTCTAATGTCATGTATATATTGTCAACCTAAATCATCAAAAGTGCAAATGTCAAAAAGCTTGTTCCACGTTTTTGTAATCAATAATACTGTTATCTCATTTAATATGGAAATATTACAAAAACATCTCGCACCATTCGTCAAATTTCGACACTTGATGTGTGTCGTGCATCTTTAAGTTTTCCCTAATCTTTTTGATTGGCTTCTCCCTTCCCAATTTAGATTTAGAGAAGAACTTATCTGCAAAACAAATAATTTGTTCCTCTAGGCTTTTTGGTCGCATATCTCGTTGAGGTATTGGTAGCTTTTTATCAATAATATTTTGCAGACTTAGTCCCGTTCCTGTATGTCGCTCACATACCAATCCATGTTTTGGGTATCCCTCTCTGTTAAGGATATCTCTGCCAAGATAACCGTGACAAATATATGGCATGTCTCCAATGCATGCTATGCGTGGTGCATCTGTCAGAAATATGCCAATATCGTGAAGCATAGCCGCCTCTTCGATAAATCTAACATCTATTGCTAGTTCGGGATGTTTTTGAGCAATTTGTAGTGCCTTTTCAGTTACATCTGTGACATGTGACATATAAATATCATAAAGTCTTGTACCTTTAGTGTAATATCGTTCTATTATTTCGTTAACGTTCATATTTGGGGTCTATGATTATTTATTTCTAAATTCTCAACTCATAAATGTGTGAAGTTATTATATTATTTTGTGCAAATGTACACAAATATAGTCCTTATTTTAAAGATGTGGTGCTTAGTTCTAAAAAAATATATTAGCTTTGTTGTCATATTATGTGTAATAAGTGTAGAAATATATCAACATGGTTTCTTTTGGTTCTGTTTATAGGTTTTATAAGCGGGATTACTCTATTCACACATACACATATTATAAATAAAGAGCTTTATTATCACTCGCACCCATATGATAAGAGCGAAAGTAGTCAGCATACCCACACACAGGAACAGCTTCAGCTACTTGATTTATACTACAATACTATCTTAGAGCCCGATGTGGTACCCTCTTTTAGTTTTGTAGCTATCTTTCAGCTTGAGTCAATTCTGAATGATAGAGTACCTGTCTTTTTCGAAAACACAAACCAGCCAAGTTATTTTAGACTTAGAGCACCACCTTCATTGTAGTACCCTTTTTTGTAATTACTTTAAATATAGCATTTGAGGACTATTGTCTCAAGTAGTAAGACTATATTATTCCTATTGATATACAAATTCAATTATATATGGAGCCATACATTTTATGTGATGGTTTACCATATCTCATTACCCGTGCGTTAAATTGCGTACGGAATAAAACTACAATTATAATGAAAAGATATATACTATTTATTTTCATGCTGCTATTGGTGAACTCAAACTTAAAAGCAGATGATGTTGATAAAAATAAAAGTGACGCACATATTTTTGGTCATGTTTTAGAAAAGTCCACAAAAGAGCATTTACCATACGTTACTATTAAGGTGAAAGGCACCACTATTGGTGTAACCACTGATGCCACTGGACATTATTTTTTGCGAAATCTACCTGTTGGTAATCTAACTATTGAAGTTTCGATGATTGGCTTTAGAACAATCTCACAAGATATAACCATAAAAAAAGGTATGACCTATGAGTTAAACTTTGAACTTGATGAGGGTACGGTATCTCTTGACGAGGTTGTGGTGTCGGCAAATAGAAACAACACTACACGTCGTCAATCATCATCGCTAGTTAGCGTGATGGGAGTGCAAATGCTAGAAGCCACAAGCTCTAAAACACTTTCTGATGGGTTGAAGTTTCAGCCAGGACTTCGAGTTGAGAATAACTGCCAAAACTGTGGCACAACTCAGCTTCGAATAAATGGCTTGGAAGGACCATATTCGCAAATAATGATTGACTCTCGTCCTGTCATTGGTGCACTTTCAGGTATTTACAGTCTTGAGCAAATACCTGCTAATATGATTGAGCGTATTGAGGTGATAAGGGGTGGTGGATCTGTTTTGTTGGGAGGTAATGCAATTGGTGGTGCTGTAAATATTGTTACACGCGAACCTATTCGAAACTCTGGAGAGTTTAGCCATACCATTACAGGGATAAATGGATCTAGCTCATTTGAGAACAATACTACCTTCAATGCTTCTATAGTAAATGATAGTTATAATGCAGGTGTCATGGTGTTTGGACAATATCGTGACAGGGATGCATATGATATAGATGGCGATGGTTTTAGTGAAATACCTGTTTTGAAGAACCGAGCTTTAGGCTTTCATTCATTTTTAAAAACTAGCAATTATTCAAAAATAACACTAGAGTATAAGAATATGCACGAGTTTCGTCGTGGAGGCGATAGCCTTAATCAACAGCCATATAGATCATTTATTGCTGAGCAGGCAGAGCACGGAATAAATAGTGGTTCGCTTAAGTTTGATCAGTTTACTCCGAATCAGAAAAATAAGTTTAGCCTGTTTTTGGCATTGCATCACACAGATAGAAAATCTTATTATGGTGCTGGAAATCCATATGTGGATAGAGTGCCTGAACTGCATGAGGATATGACTGCTGATGAAATAGAGAATATAAACACTATAAATGAGAACAATTTGATTAGAATCAATTCATTTGGGAAATCGGAAGAATTGAGTTACCAAATAGGTGGACATTACACACATATGTTTGATAAACTTTGGTTTATGCCATCTGAGCTAACTTCAGGTATCGAATATTTCGGTAGCA
>JAAYFB010000118.1 GCA_012728465.1 Proteiniphilum sp.
CTTATCAGCTATTTCAAATGCACCACAATATCCTTAGCTCTAGCTAATTCATTGTGCGATATTCTATACCCCTTGTGTTGCTTACCATCAATCACAATTTTATCAATAAAGATAGAGTTCGCATTTTGGCGAACAACCTTGATGTTAAGTTCTCCATTTGGGTAATACTCGCTATCCAAATTCAATTTAATTTTATCAAACACGGGTGACGTAAATGTGTATGAAGGATCTGTGGGATTGTCGGGATAGATACCAATCATCGACAATACTGCCCACGTTGACATAGTGCCCGTGTCGTCATTGCCAGGAAGTCCGTCGGGGCTATTTTTGAAATGCTTAGCCAACAGCTCTTGAGTTAACTTCTGCGTGCGCCACTCCTCGCCTTTGATATAACTAAACAGATAAGGATAACCAATATTAGGTTCATTAGTAGGATCGTAGTGATTATGATCAAACACCTCCTGCAATTTATCTACAAATTTAGTTTTGCCTCCGTGCATCTTTATTAACCCCTCCACATCATGAGGAACCATGAACGAATAGTTCCATGAACTACCTTCGTGGAAGCCTGGCACATCTTCGAAGTTCTCACCTTGCTTAGGATCGAATGGAGTAATGAAAGCACCATCAGGCAATATTGGTCTGAATACTCCATACTCTTTGGAATAATATTTGACGTAATTCAATGATTGTTTCATAAATCTATCAGCATCTTCATTTTTGCCTAATGCTAAAGCAAACTTAGATAAAGCATTATCTGCAATATAATACTCAAGAGCATGCGAAACAGAATTATCGTACTTTGATCTTAATGGAATGTATCCTAGCTCGAGATAATCATCATTGTCATCACGAATAAAGTTTTTGGCTCCTTGGGTGGTTGCTGATTTGTACATTGCCTCGTATGCAGTGTCAACATCAAAATCACGCAATCCTTTCATCCATGTATCTACAATTACGGGGATTGCAGGGTCACCTTCCATTGTCAAGGTTTCTTGGCTATATAATTCCCATCTCGGCAGCCATCCGCCCTCTTTGTACATATCCACCATCGTACGCACCATTTCTAGCTGCTTCTTGGGATACAATAGAGTGAAAAGCTGATGTAAATTGCGGTAAGTGTCCCATAGTGAGAACACAGTGTATCTGTTGCTCAATGTGGTAGGGTTGTCACTACTCTCCATTGCTGGATACTCACCATTAACATCATTAAGTATGTTTGGGTGAATTTGAGCATGATATAGCCCTGTATATAATATTACTTTTTGATCATGAGTGCCACCCTCTACTTTAATAGCAGAAAGTGCCTCCTCCCATCTATTTTGAGCATTGGCAAGAACATTTTCGAAATTGAAACCAGTCTGTTCCGAGTCTAAATTCTCTCTAGCGTTTGCGGTGCTTACAAAAGAAACACCTATCTGAACCTCGATAACTTCTCCCTCGTGCACATCGTATGTAAAATATGCACCTATATCGTCACCAGCAATATCTCTATTGTAGCTTGTGTATAGCTTGCGAGTACCACTTGTGTTATCCCATTGTGCCTCTACTCCCATTGTGCGCATCTGCTTCCAATAGCCAGTAGTGTTGGGGGTTTTACTAACGCGCATCACAAAATAGATGGGAAATACAGCTTGTGGATTATAGCAAAATGTACCCAACATCTTCATTCCCTCAATTTCGGTTTCATTTACTCGCTTCATCCATGCTCCACTTTCATTAGTAAGTCCCTCGCCTAGATTCATTAATATATTTGCCTCTCCTTTCGGAAAAGTGTATCGATGAATAGCACTACGAGTGGTGGCTGATACTTCAGTTTTTATATTATACTTTGTCAGAACATTGGAATAATAGCCTGGCGAAGCGTTTTGATTGGCAAATGGGCTACCATATTCTTCGTAATTCACATTAAGCTCGCCCGAAGTAGGCATTAGCAACAATGAACCCAAATCGGGACAACCCACTCCACTAAGATTTACATGGGCATAGCCCGTAAAGAAACTATTATCGTAAGAATATGGCGTTGACCACCATTGCTTATCCTTATCATATTTATTTTGGTTGGATCCCATCACATTGAACGGAGCCACAGACATCATTCCATTTGGTGTAAGCGGGCCGGGGTTGGTGGTTCCATAATTAGTGGTTCCAATAAATGGATTAACATAATCTATCAGGTTTTGAGAAAAGGCATTTAATGTAAACAACACTGATGCAATCAAGTAAATTCTGAACTTCATATATTTAATTTCTTTTTATCATTTGCACAACATCATATAGTTATGGCTAGCAAAAATAAGCATATTAGATTGATACCACACAATTATTCGTTCAAAATAAGTACTAGTGTCAAACAGATATACTATTTTTGTTTCAAAAATAAAGTGACAACAAATTAATCGAAAGAAGAATATGGACGAAAACCTAAAAAGGTATATTTTAAACATACCTAAGGCAGAATTGCATGTACACATAGAAGGGACGCTGGAGCCCGAGCTACTGTTTGAAATTGCCAAGCGAAACAATATCGAGCTTAAGCACGCATCGATAGAGGAGCTGAAACAAAGCTATGAGTTTAATAACCTTCAGGAGTTTCTAAATATTTACTATGCTGGTGCAAAGGTATTACTACACGAACAAGACTTTTACGACCTTGCTATGGCATATTTAAAAAGAGCTCACGAAGACAATGTCGTTCATGCCGAAATATTTTTCGACCCACAAACGCACACCAATCGTGGCATTTCATTCGAAACAGTTATTAATGGTCTAGTGCGTGCGCAAAAAGATGCAAGGGAACAATATGAAATTTCGTCTGCTCTGATTATGTGCTTCTTGCGTCATCTAAGTGAGGAGTCTGCTTTCGAAACTTTAGAGATGGCAATACCCCACAAGGACAAGATAATTGGCATTGGACTAGACTCATCAGAAGAGGGCAATCCACCGAGCAAGTTTTTCAATGTGTTTGGCAAGGTGCGCGATCATGGTTTTTTTGTAGTTGCGCATGCTGGAGAGGAAGGACCTGCTGAAAATGTGTGGGAGGCAATTGAGCTACTCGAGGCCGAGAGAATTGATCACGGTGTGGCATCAATTGACGATGAACTTTTGCTGGAAAAACTTCGCGACAGCGAGATACCTTTAACAGTTTGCCCGCTTTCAAACCTCAAGCTAAAGGTGTTTGATGATTTAAGTGAGGTACCTATTAAGAAGTTTTTGGACAACGACATTATAGTAACCATAAACTCGGACGATCCTCCATACTTTGGTGGATACATAAACGAAAATTTCTTGCAGGCAGCTCAGGCTCTTAACCTAACAAGAGAAGATATTTTTAAGCTAGCCCAAAACTCTTTCAAGGCAGCATATATCCCCGAGACGGAGCGTCAGACAATGATTGATAGGCTCGAGGAGTTTGATAAGAAATTTGAATAAGGTAATAAATATTCGATTTGTAAATAAAAAGTAGGGGAAAATAAATTTATTTTCCCCTATTTTTTATTTACTCCAATTTGGCATTTGAGCTATCTTGTTCTGTCTTCAAAACCTCGCTTTCTATTGATGATGACGATGGAGGCACCTCTGTGTTGTTCTGTGTCGGCATTCCTGATTCCTTAATTTCATCTTCATCTTCTTTGTTATCATCAAAGACATCACTATTTTTATTACGTTTCTTGTCACGAAGTGTTTGTGCTCGGCGTACAAGTGCTCGAGTCTTCTCGGACTCCGTCCGTAGGTTCGCCACCAAATCCTCTGTACCTTCAACTTTAATAAGTGTTCGGAAATAAAGCATATTTGTGAATTGCGTCAGGGCTTTGATGGCATTCATTACGATGTTTCGTGTGTTGACTGAATATTGCCTCGTATCTGCCATAATTGTTATCCGCTGAGTACGAGCATTAAGATATTTCTTATTTATCTCTTCGAGCGTTGATATAGTTGTGCCGAGATTGAGTTCGTTTATATATTGTGCAAACATCGAGTCTTGTTTCATCTTGTCAAAAAGTTCTCCGAAGCTATGGCTCACTCTGTCCTGAGAACCATTGGGAAAGTGCTTTGAGTGAAGCATAATCCATTTGTTCAGGTATTTTCCTGCTTTCACAGTGCCTTCGTCATAGCTACCAATAGCGGCTTTGACATAGTCGCGAATGTATCTAAATCCCTGTATCCTACGAGCATGTAGCTTGTTAACGGTTTCGGTAAGCTCCAAAGCTCTGCTCTTAATAGTAATCTTGTCCAGCTCTGGTAGTTGGTCTTTCACCATCTTCACGGCACTTTCAAAATCAACACTTTCTATATCATAATCCGTTTCATCGATTATTTTTATTATTCTGTAGTAAGTAGTAATCATCTCCGTTGTGGACAGCTTCTTTAAATTTGTTGTGGTGAAAATGTAATTCATTTTATATTTATATTTTTATGGTTTTTCGCAAACTTATACA